>NZ_CALRZC010000246.1:0-11925 GCF_943372545.1 Variovorax sp. YR752
GCGCCTGGAGCGTGGCGGCCTACCGCATCGAGAAGACCAAGCTGCTGTCGCGCGACGCGAACGACCCGACCGTCGTGCAGCAGATCGGCAAGCAGTCGTCCGAAGGCATCGAGGCCACGCTCGACCTCGCGCTGACCTCCACATTGCGGCTCGAAGCCAACGCCGCGCGGTTGCGTGCGCGTTATGGCGACTTCAACGAGGCGGTCGGCAAGTCGCTGGTCTCGCGCGCGGGCAACACGCCGGCCGGCGTGCCCGAGGTGGCGGCCAACCTGTGGCTGCACTGGCACTTCCTGCCGCAGTGGGAGGCCAGGTTCGGCGTGCGCCACGTCGGCGCGCGGCAGGTCGATGCGGCCAACACGCGGCAGATCGGCTCGTACACCGTGGCCGACGCGGGCGTGAGCTGGCAGGCGAACCCGTCGCTCAAGCTCGCGCTGCGCGCCTTCAACCTGGCCGACCGCAAGTACCCGGTCTCGTTCTCGAACGGCGGCAACCAGTGGTTGCTGGGCCGGCCGCGCTCGTTCGAGCTGTCGGCGTTCGTGACCTTCTGAGCACGGCCGCATGAGCACCGCATGGCAACGTACATGGCCCCCGCTGCGGCGGGCGCTGTACTGGACGCACCGATGGCTGGGCATCGGCGGCTGCCTGCTGTTCGTCATGTGGTTCGTCTCGGGCGTGGTCATGATGTACGTGGGGTACCCGAACCTCACGGACGAGGAACGGCTGGCGGGGCTCGGCCCGGTGCGCTTCGCGCAGGCAGTGGTCACGCCGTCCGCCGCGCTCGATGCGCTGCCGCAAGCGGTGCGCGCGCAGCAGCCCAGGCGCATGGCGCTGGAGATGCAGGCCGGCGCCGACCCGCAGCCCGTGTGGCGCATCGTCGATGCGCGCGGCGGGCGGCATGCGGTGTCCGCGCGCGACGGCCGTGTGCTCGGCGCGGTCGATGCGGCGCAGGCCGAGGCCATCGCCCGCGACTTCTCCGCGCAGCCCGGCGCACGCTGGGCCGAGACGCTGGAGCGCGACCAGTGGACCGTGCCGCAGGGCCTGAACCCGCTGCGCCCGCTGCACCGCATCGAAGTCGGCGACGCGGCGGGCACCGAGCTTTACGTGTCCTCGCGCACCGGCGAGGTGGTGCGAGACGCCACGCGCACCGAGCGCTTCTGGAACTGGCTGGGCGCCGTGCCGCACTGGATCTACTTCACGCCGCTGCGCGCCGACCCGCCGCTGTGGCACGACGTGGTCGTGTGGCTATCGGCCGCGTGCATCGTCTCGGCCGTGACGGGCATCGTCATCGGCATCCTGCGCATCCGGCTGCGGCGGCGCTTTCGCAGCGGCGCGGTCACGCCGTACACCGGCTGGATGGCCTGGCACCACATCGCCGGGCTCATCGGCGGCTTCTTCGTGCTGACCTGGATCGTGAGCGGCTGGCTCTCGATGAACCCCAACGGCTGGTTCCAGCGCGGGCCCGCCGATGCGGCTGCGATGGCGCGCTACACGGGCGCCGGCGCGTCGCCGTTCCCCTGGCCGCCGGCCGTGCTGCCGACAGGCGAGGGCGCTGGCGCACCGCGTGAGGCGCTGTTGATGTGGTTCGACGGCAAGCCGCTGCTGCAACTGCGTGATGCGCAGGCCCGCGTGCGCGTGGTGGATGCGGCCACTGGCGCACCAGCCGTTGTCGCCCGCGACGACATCGTGCGCGCCGTCGTACGCCTGCGCCCCGGCGCCACCATCACGCAGGCCACCTTGCAGACGCACGAAGACTTCCACTGGTACGGCCACCACCGCACGCGCGTGCTGCCCGTGTGGCGCCTGGAGTTCGACGACGCCGCGCGCAGCTGGCTCTACATCGATCCCACGAGCGGCCAGGTGGCCGGCAGCAACGACCGCAACGCGCGGTTGCGCCGCTGGCTCTTCAACGCCGCGCACAGCCTCGACTTTCCCTGGCTCATCCAGTACCGGCCGGCCTGGGACTTCGTGGTGTGGTTCTTGTCGATCATCGGCGCCGTCGCTTCGGCGAGTGGCGTGGTGATCGGCTGGCGGCGGCTGCGGCGCAAGCCACAGCCATCGCCTGTTCAGCGGGGGCTGCAAGGCTCCCGGGTTTCATGACGGGGACTTGCGCAAGCCGGTCCATCCCCCAACAATCAACTTTCGCACTTCGGTGCATTTCAGGAGGTGCGCGATGCACATCGAACCCGGACTCGTCGACGGATCCAAGATCTTCCTCAGCTATGCCACAGGGGCGGCTGCGCTGGCCTACACGGGCAAAGTCGCCTTCGACACCTTGCTGAAGGACGGCCCCATCGGCCTGGCGCTGCGCTCGGTCTTCACCGTGATGCTCGTGTTCTGCTTCTTCGAGGTGTTCCCGCACCATCCCGTGGGCGTGTCCGAGGTGCACCTGATTCTGGGCACCACGCTGATGCTCCTCTTCGGGCTCGCGCCTGCGGCCATCGGCCTGGCGGGCGGGTTGCTCATCCAGAGCCTGTTCTTCGCGCCCCCTGACCTGCCGCAGTACGGCATGAACGTCACGACCTTGCTCGTGCCGCTGTTCGCCACCGCCGCGCTGGCCCGCCGCATCATTCCCGCCCACATGGCCTACGTGGACATCAGCTACCAGCAGGCCTTCAAGCTGTCGGTGGCCTACCAGGGCGGCATCGTGGTGTGGGTCGGCTTCTGGGCCCTCTACGGCCGCGGCACGGGGCTTGAGAACCTGAGCCAGATCGCCAGCTTCGGCGCGGCCTACATGACCGTCGTGCTGGTCGAGCCGCTGGTCGACCTGGGCGTGCTGGCTGCGGCCAAGGCCTGGCGCCGCCTGCAGGGCACGGCCCTCGTCGAGCGCCGCCTGTACAGCGCCGTCTGATTCGCGCCAATCTGAAGATGGGGCGCCGCTTGCCGGCGCCCGATTCCCTGTGCGCCCTCGGCGCCTGAAAGCACTCACTCCATGACATCCAGCAACAACGCCAAGATCCCCGTCACCATCGTCACGGGCTTCCTCGGCAGCGGCAAGACCACGCTGCTGCGCCACATCCTCGGCAATGCCGAGGGCCGCCGCATCGCGGTGGTGGTCAATGAGTTCGGCGAACTCGGCATCGACGGCGACATCCTGCGCGGTTGCGGCATCGGCTGCGACGACGAAGGCAACGAGCGCGAAGGCGCGCTGTACGAACTCGCCAACGGCTGCGTCTGCTGCACCGTGCAGGAAGAGTTTTTGCCCGTGATGCTGCAGCTGGCCGAGCGCCGCGGCGACATCGACGCCGTGCTCATCGAGACCTCGGGCCTCGCATTGCCCAAGCCGCTGGTGCAGGCCTTCCAGTGGCCCGACATCGCGAACATCTTCACCGTCGATTCGGTGGTCACCGTGGTCGACGGCCCCGCTGCTGCCTCAGGTCAGTTCGCCGCGAACCCCGCGCAGGTCGACGTGCAGCGCCGCGCCGATCCCAACCTCGACCACGAATCGCCGCTGCACGAGCTGTTTGAAGACCAGCTCTCGGCCGCCGACCTCGTGGTGCTCAACAAGACCGACCTCATGGACGCCGCCGCGCGCGCGCAGGTCGAGGCGCTGGTGCGCGAAGAGCTGCCGCCCGAGGTGAAGATCGTCGGCGCCATCGAAGGCAAGCTGCCGCTCGCGCTGCTGCTGGGCCAGGGCCGCGCCGCCGAGAGCACCATTCACCTGCGCGAGAGCCACCACGACCACGAGGAAGACCACGACCACGACGAGTTCGACTCGCTCGTGATCGAGCTGCCGCCCGTGGGCCGCGACCAGCTCATCGCCGTGCTGACCGCACTGGTCGAGCAGCACACCATCTACCGCGTGAAGGGCTTCGTGGCCGTGCCGAACAAGCCGATGCGCCTGCTGGTGCAAGGCGTGGGCCGCCGCTTCGACCACCACTTCGACCGCCGCTGGCGCGACGGCGAGGCGCAGCGCACGCGCCTCGTGTTCATCGGCGAAGACCTGGACGAGGCCGCGCTGCGCAAGGCGCTCGAAGGCGTGGCCGCCGTGCCCGCCTGATCAACGCATGCACCTGCTGAGCACCCAGCCCGGACGCTTCGTCGAGGACGATCCGAGCGTCGTCACCCGGCTCGACCAGACGCCGGGCGACATCGTGGTGCTCAGCTCGGCCGACACCACGCTCGCGCTGCTCGCCGCCGCGCGCACGGCGCTGGCGGCCACCGACCCCGGCTACCCGTCGCTGCGGCTGGCCAACCTCATGCACCTGCGCCAGCCCGCATCGCTCGACCTGTACGTCGACGAGGTGCTGCGGCATGCGCGCGTGGTGGTGGTCGATCACCTGGGGGCCGAATCGGCCTGGGCCTACGGACTGCAGCAGCTCGAAAAGCTCGCCAAGCGCCAGGGCCAGCAGCTCGCGATGTTCTCGGGCGACCTGCAGGAAGACGAAGACCTGCTCGCGCGCGGCACCGCGGCGCGCGGTGTGAGCCGGCAGCTGTGGCAGTACCTGCGCTCGGGCGGCGCGGGCAACGCGGCGCAGTTCCTGCGCGCGGTGGCCTTCCATGGCCTGGGCCACGGCGAGGCACCGTTGCCGCCGCGCAGCCTGCCGCAGGTGGCGCTGCATGTGCCCGGTGGCATCGACGCGACGCACACGGTTGCGGGCATCGACGACCTGCGGGCCGGCTGGCATGCGAACGCGCCCGTGGTGGCGCTGGTGTTCTATCGCTCGCACCTGCTGTCGGGCAACACCGAGGCCTTCGATGCGCTGGCCGCCGCGCTGCATGCCGAAGGACTGAACCCGCTGCCCGTGGCGCTCGATTCGCTGAAAGACCCGCTGTGCCTCTCCGCACTGCGCGCGTTGTGCGTCGAACATGACGTGCAGCTGGTGCTCAACACCACCGCCTTCGCTGCCTTGGGGCAGGGCGCTTCGGACGAGCACGGCGAGCCCATGGCGCTGGCCGGTGACGCGCCCGTGCTGCAGGTGATCGTGAGCGGCGGCAACCGCGAAGACTGGCTTGCTGACAGCCAGGGCCTGCGCCCACGCGACATCGCGATGCAGATTGCCCTGCCCGAGATGGACGGGCGCATCGTCACGCGTGCCGTGAGCTTCAAGGGCCTGTCGCACCGCTGCGAACTCACGCAGACCGAGGTGGTCGGCTACCGGCCCGAGCCCGACCGCATCGCCTTCGTGGCCGAGCTGGCGCGCCGCTGGTGCCGGCTGCGCAGTCTGCGCGCCGACGAGAAGCGCGTCGCGCTGATCCTGGCGAACTACCCCGGCAGTGAAGGCCGCATCGGCAGTGGCGTGGGGCTGGACACGCCGGCGTCGGTGATGGCCATCCTGCGCACGATGCAGGCCGAGGGCTACACGCTCGACGCGCTGCCCGCGGACGGCGATGCGTTGATGCGCACGCTGCAGGAGGGCATCGCCAACGATCCCGCGCAGTGGGCTGCGCGGCCTTCGTGGCAGAGCTACGCGCTCGCCGACTACCGCGCACGTCTTTCAGCATTGCCAGACGGAATGGCCGCTGCCATCGACGCGCAATGGGGCCCGCCCGAGCACGACCCGATGCTGCGCCAGGGCCGCTTCATGATCGCCGGGCTGCGGCTGGGCCGCGTGTTCGTCGGCATCCAGCCCGCGCGCGCACTCGGCCCGCTGGGCCTGGCCGACTACGCGAGCTATCACGACGCCGAGCTGGTGCCGCCGCACAGCTACCTCGCGTTCTATTTCTGGCTGCGCGATGTGTTCGCCATCGACGCGGTGGTCCACGTCGGCAAGCACGGCAACCTCGAATGGCTGCCGGGCAAGAGCCTCGCGCTCGCGGCCACCTGCTGGCCCGACGCGATCCTCGGGCCGCTGCCCAACGTCTACCCCTTCATCGTCAACGACCCCGGCGAGGGCGCGCAGGCCAAGCGCCGCACGCAGGCCGTGATCGTCGACCACCTGATGCCGCCGCTCACGCGCGCCGAGAACCACGGCCCGCTGCAGGACCTGGAGCGCCAGGTCGACGAGTACTACGACGCGTTGCTGGTCGATGCGCGCCGCGCCAAGGTGCTGCGCGCGCAGATCCTCGCGACCGTGCGCGCGCAGCACCTGGTCGAAGAGTTGGGCATGCCGGGCGCGGAAGACGATGCCGTGCTGGCGCGCGTCGATGCGTACCTGTGCGAGCTGAAAGAGACCCAGATCCGTGACGGCCTGCATGTGTTCGGCGATTCGCCGCGCGCGCGGCTGCGGCGCGACACGCTGCTCGCACTCGCGCGTTACCCGGCCGGCGACGGCACAGGCGAGAACGCCGGGCTGCTCGGCGCGCTCGCGGCCGACCTGCTGCCGGGCGAGGCCTTCGACCCGCTCGACATCGACGCAGCGCGGCCCTGGCAGGGCGCGCGGCCCGCACTGCTGGCGGCCGTGAGCGACGAGGCGTGGCGCCACCAGGGCGACACGCGGGAGCGGCTGGAGCTGCTGGCCCAGCAGCTGCTCGAAGCGGAAGCCTGCCCGCCCGATCTGTCGCGCACCGCTGCCGTGATGAGCCGCATCGAACACCACCTCGCGCCCGCGCTCGATGCGTGCGGCGGGGAAGAACTGCGTCAGCTCTCGCGCGCGCTGCAAGGCCGCTTCGTGCCGCCGGGCCCGAGCGGTTCGCCTTCGCGCGGCCGGCCCGACGTGCTGCCGACCGGGCGCAACTTCTACGCGGTCGACACGCGCGCCATCCCCACGCCCACCGCCTGGATGCTGGGGCTCAAGTCCGCCGCGCAGCTGGTCGAACGCCACCTGCAGGAGCACGGCGACTACCCGGTCGCACTGGGCCTGTCGGTCTGGGGCACGGCCACCATGCGCACCGGCGGCGACGACCTGGCGCAGGCCTTCGCACTCATCGGCGTGCGTCCCAAGTGGGCACCGGGCAGCCAGCGCGTGGTCGACTTCGAGGTGCTGCCCACGGTCGGCATCGGGCGTCCGCGCATCGATGTCACGCTGCGCATCTCGGGTTTCTTCCGCGACGCCTTTCCCAACGCCGTGCAGATGTTCGACGCGGCCGTCCAGGCCGTGGCCGCGCAG
The DNA here is from genome assembly GCF_943372545.1 of Variovorax sp. YR752. Lineage (NCBI taxonomy): Bacteria > Pseudomonadati > Pseudomonadota > Betaproteobacteria > Burkholderiales > Comamonadaceae > Variovorax > Variovorax sp. YR752. The sequence continues at coordinate 6,987 of NZ_CALRZC010000246.1, forward strand.
GAAGACGAAGACGCCGAGCGCAACCCGATCCGCGCACGCATCCTGCGCGAGGCGGCGGCGCTCGAAGCGCAGGGCGTGGCGCCCGGCGAGGCGCGCACGCAGGCCGGCTGGCGCGTGTTCGGTTCCGCGCCCGGCAGCTACGGCTCGGGGCTGCAGCCGCTGTTCGACCACGGCGACTGGCAGACCGACGACGACCTGTCGAAGGCCTACGTCGGCGGCAGCGCCCATGCCTACGGGCAGGGCAGCGACGGCGTGCCGGCCAGCGATGCGCTGGTGCGCCGGCTGCGCACGATGAACGTCGTGCTGCAGAACCAGGACAGCCGCGAGCACGACCTGCTCGACTCCAACGACTACTACCAGTTCCAGGGCGGCATGGCCGCCGCCGTGCGCCACCTGAGCGGGCAGCAGCCGGCGATGTACCACGGCGACCACGGCAACCCGCAGGCGCCGCGCGTGCGCACGCTGAAGGAAGAAATCAGCCGCGTGATCCGTTCGCGCGTGGTCAACCCGAAGTGGATCGACGGCGTGAAACGCCACGGCTACAAGGGCGCCTTCGAGATGGCTGCGACGGTCGATTACCTGTTCGGCTTTGACGCCACTGCGCGCGTGGTGGGCGACCACCAGTACGCGATGGTGGCCGACGCCTACGTGCTCGACGCCGCCACCCGCGACTTCGTGAACGCGCACAATCCGCGCGCGCTGCAGGACATGCTCAACCGCCTGCTCGAAGCCATGCAGCGCGGCCTCTGGCAGTCGCCCGGCGACTACAAGAACCAATTGGAAAACCTGCTGCTCGACCACGAGCAGCAGATGGAAGGAAGCCCCCGATGACCACAGCCGCCCCGATGCCGGTGCCGTTTCCCTTTGCCGCGATTGCCGGCCAGCCGCAGCTGCGCCAGGCGCTGCTGCTGGCCGCGGTCGATCCCGCGCTGGGCGGCGTGCTCATCGAAGGCCCGCGCGGCACCGCCAAGACCACGGCCGCGCGCGCGCTCGCCGAGCTGTTGCCCGGCGCGCCCTTCGTCACGCTGCCGCTGGGTGCGAGCCTCGAGAGCCTCGTGGGCACGCTCGACCTCGGGCAGGCGCTGGCCGGCCACGAACACAAGTTCGCGCCCGGCCTGCTCGCGCGTGCGCATGGCGGCGTGCTGTACGTGGATGAGATCAACCTGCTGCCCGACGCACTGATCGACTCGCTGCTCGATGCAGCGGCCAGCGGCGTCAACGTGGTGGAGCGCGATGGCATTTCGCACCGGCACGCCGCGCGCTTCGTGCTGGTCGGCACCATGAACCCGGAAGAGGGCACCTTGCGCCCGCAGCTGCTCGACCGCTTCGGCCTGTGCGTGCGGCTGCGCAACCTGCACGACGCGGCCGAGCGGCAGGCCATCGTGCGTGCACGGTTGGCTTTCGATGCCGATCCGCAGGGCTTTCGCGCGGCGCATGCGGATGAAGAAGCCGCGCTTGCCGCTGCCCTGGTGCGTGCGCGAGGGCTCGTGTCAGACGCTGCGGCCTTGCCGTATGGCGATGCGGTGCACGAAGCCGTCGGCGCGCTGTGCATTGCGGCCGGCGTGGATGGCCTGCGTGCCGACCTTGTGATGCTGCGCTCCGCACGCGCGCTCGCGGCTTGGGAAGGCGCGGCATCGATCACCGACGACCACGTGCAGCGCGTGGCCGAGGCGGTGCTGCTGCACCGTCGGCATCCGGCGGCCGAAGCGGCGGTTGCTCCACCCATGGCATCACCCGCACCGAGTCGCAACCCCGGTGACGCGCCCGCGCGCAATGCTGGCGACGGCGATTGGGGCGCCATGCCGCCCGAGCCAGTCGGCATCGAACGCGTGAAGCCGCTGCGTCCGCTGATTTCCGCTCAGCAGGCCGCCCCAAAAAAAGCCTGAGCCTCCGGGACGCCGCACCCGCTGGCGCACGCCAGGGTGACCGGAGGCAGGGCACGCAACGGGACGCATGGCACGGCGCCGCCGCGCCCGGCACCGCCTTCGACTGGCCGCGCACGCTCGTCGCCCGTGGCGCGGACCGGCTGCAGGCCGCGCACCTGCGCCATCGTCCGCAGGAGGCGCGCAGCGGCACGCTGCATTGCTTCCTGCTCGACTGCTCGGCCTCGATGCGCCACGACGGCCAGCTCGCGCGCGCCAAGGGCCAGCTGCTCGCGCTGATGCAGGAGGCCTACCAGCGGCGCGATCACGTCGCGCTGTTGTGCTTCGCTGGCGATGTGGTCGAGTTGCGCCTGCCGCCGCGCCGTGCGAGCGCCTGGAACGACGACTGGGTCGCACCCATCGCGGCCGGTGGTGGCACGCCCCTGGCGCTGGGCGTGCAGCGCGCGCAGCAGCTGCTGGCAAAGCACGAGACCCGCCAGCGCTGGCTGTGGCTGCTGACGGACGGCCGCAGCAACGAAAGCCCTGCGCGCCCCGCCGCCGCGGACGTCGCCTGCGTGATGGACTTCGAGCGCGCCCGCACACCGCTGCACCGGGCCCGGCAGCTGGCGGCGCAGTGGGACGCGCGCTACCTCAGCGCCTGAATCACAGGTGCGACCTTGGCCGACCGGAACGGCTGCGATCTGAAGGGGTGAAGGCCTGTTCCGTTGGGGAGTTCAGGTACCGTACGGCATGCGTCCGAAACCCCGTCTCCTGGCCCTTGCGTTGACCCTGGCAATACCCGCCGCCTTGGCACAAGCCGAGCCCTCCGCACAGCCATTGAATGCCGAAAACTGCATGGCGCAGGAAGCGGTGCTCGAGCGCGACATGGCCCTGGCCCGTTCCCGCGGCCAGATGCTGCGCCGGCGCGAACTGGCCGACACCCTGAGCGCGCTGCAGCTGCGCTGCCATGCGCTGGCACCGGTGAGCCGAGAAGCGCGCATCGAAAAGCTGGAGCACGAGATCCGCACGCTGCGTGCCGAGCTCGAACGCGCGGAGGCGCAACTGCGCAGCGTGAAGAGCGAGTCGCCCTGAACCTTGGCGGCTGTCGCCGCTACTTCACCAGGGCAGCTCGCTGAGCGGCCTGCGCGGGTCTGAAACAGCCGGCGCCACATCGACGGGGGTGGCCGGCCCGTCTTTCTCCGCCACAGCCTCCACCGGCGCCAGCATCGTCCCGCGACAGCTCGACGAGCCGCAATGGCATGGGTACTTCGATGGCGGCGAGCCGTCGTCGGCCGTCAGCGAGTAGTCGATGAAGAGTTCGTCGCCGGCCTCCACCGCTTCCATCGTCTGGAACCGCAGCACCATCTCGCCCGCCTCGTCGAACTCCTCGACTGCCTCGCAGTTCGGCTCGCACGAATGGTTGAGGTGGCGCGTGGCGTTGCCGCCCTTGGCACCGTCGATGGTCTCGCCGGTCGTCAGCGTGAACAGGTACGTCAGTTGGTCGTCCCAGGCCTTGGCAGCGACTTCCTGCTTGGTGTAGCGGCGGCCTTCGTACAGGCCGAGGAAGGCTTCGGCCGGCAGGTCGCGCGTGGCGAAGGCGCCCAGGCCGTGCACGCCGCTGGGGCCCACACGGATGAACGGGGTGGACGAGGTTCGCTTGTTGGGCTTCATGAACGGACGGGGCGCGAAGAATCGGAAGAAGAAGAGGTGGGCTGGAGTGTCGCGGTCATCTCGATCTGGCGGATGACCAGCGTGGCGCCGCGTGCGGTCATGGTGCGGTGCATCGGGCTGCTCTCGGGCTCGTCGACCAGCCGCCAGCGTGCACCGGGGCGTGCCTGCGCGAGCGCGTCGAGCAATGCATGGGCAGAGACCTCATCGGGTGCGGCGGCGTCGAGCAGCGCGTGCAGCGGCAGGGCCGGTGGCAAGAGGATGGCGTAGCCGCCGGTCGACGTGCCCAGGGCCACGGCACCGTCGTGCGTCAGCGCACCTTGCACGGTCGGCCACTCGCGGCGCCAGGTGGGGCGCGAGAGGGCGGTGCAGGCTGCATGCACAGCGGCGAGCGCGTCGGTGTCGGGCGTCATCGGGTTCGCGGCATTGGCGGCAGATTCGAAGCTGCCTTCGAGCACCTCGAGCGTGCGAACTTCAACGAAACCCGCTTGCCGGTAAAGCTGCCGTGCCGGGTTTTGTTCGATCACTTCGAGCTGCACCTGCGCGATGCCGGCCGCCGACAGGTCGTGCAGCTGCGCCTCGATGAGCTGCTTCGCCAGCCCCCGACGGCGTTGCGCGCTCGCGATGCCGAAGCCCGCGAGATAGGCACGCGGTCCGCGCCGGCCGACGAGCGAGAGGCCGCAGGCGTCGCCATCGACGACGATCACGCGCGAGAGCGCAAGGTCGGCTTCGGCGCGCCGCACATGGCGCTCGAACATCGCGCGGTCGAAAGCGATCGGCACGAAATAGTCTTCGTAGGAACGGTTCCAGAGGGCGGTGAGTTCGTCGGTGCCGAAGTTCGCGGCGGGAACGATGTCAAAGTTCATGGGGAGAGGGTCAGTTGCGCGGCGCATCCAGCGACGCAAGGCAATTCACGATGGCATCGGCCGCCTCGTCGAGCCGGGGGCCGGGCCGCATCATCAGGTCGAAGCGCGCCGAGGCAAAGCTGCAGACGCGCCCGCGCTGGATGGCCGACATGGCCGACCAGCCGGGCCGCGTGGCCATCGCCGAGATTTCGCCGAGGGCCGAGACCATCAGCACGTCGGGGTTGGCGCGCACCACGAACTCGGGGTTCATCTTCGGGAAAGGGCCGAGCGAGCCCGGCACGGCGTTGGCCAGGCCCAGGCGCGCCAGGGTCTCGCCGATGAAGGAGCTTTCGCTCGCAGCGGCGACGCCGCCATGCACCTCGAAGTACACGCGCCGCCCCTGCCAGTTCAGCGGCACGCGGGCGCGCGCTGCGTTCAGGCGGGCATCGAGGGTGCGCCAGAAAGCCTCGCCTGCGCCCGGCTTGCCGGTGGCGCGGGCCACGGTTTCCATCACGCGGCGCATGTCGGCATGGGTCTTGGCGTCGAGCGCCAGCACCTTGATGC
>NZ_CALRZC010000247.1:0-11887 GCF_943372545.1 Variovorax sp. YR752
AGGTCCTGGCTCCGGCGCGGCATGCCGTCGCGCTCATGAGCATGGCGATGGCGGCGCTCGCCGGTTGCGCGACGCCGCAGCTGCAGCAACCTGCACCGATCACGGCGCAAGTGGTGCAGATGCCGCTGCAAAGAGGCTGGTTCGACGGTGAGGTCGTTTTCTACGTCACCACCGACGTGTCCGACGCGGAAGTGGCGGCAAAGCACCGCGCCAACTTCGCACCGCGTCTGGCTGATGCCCTTCCCCGCGATCCAGTCACGCCCGGCCAGCCCTCGTCGGTGGACAAGGTCTATGCCGTCACCAACTTCGAGCAGGGCAGTGTCTTCGCGTCGGCGCCGCTGCCGATGGGACCGTCGAACCGCGACCGCGCGTACAGCCCGCTGTGGCGGATGATCACGGTCACGTGGGCGGTGGGGCAGACGCCCCGTCAGCTGGCCTCCGAGGAGCAGGTTCTCGCCGCCGCCGAGTCGGGCGCGGTGCGTCTTCAGACGACCAACGTGGTCCTGAACTGCCCGATCGTGCACCGCGGTTCACGCGGCGGCCTCGACGGCGTGTCGCTGCCTGGATCCCGGCGCTGAGATTTGCGTGGGGATCGCTCGAGGTTCGCCCCTCCGACTACCCCTGGCGCCCGTTCAAGCTTTCGTACCACTTCGGCGCGCGCGAGGCGGACCCGCCAACTGCGCCGCGCAACAGCCCCCCCGTTGAAGAACTCTGGCGTAGTCGACGGGCAACGCGAGGTCCTCGAGGATCGTGCAATCGAAGGCAGCCCCACCCGCGCAGGCGGTGTCGCAGCTCGAGACGAACCCCGCCAGACTGCGCTCGAGTTCCTGCAGTTCAAGCAGCTTCCTGCGCACTTCGGTCAGATGCACGGAGGCGATGTCGCGCACCTCGACGCATGGCCGGTCAGGCTGGTCCGCCAGCCCCACCAGTTCGCGCACCTGGTCCAGCGAGAAGCCGAAGTCACGGCACCGGCGGATGAAGACCAGGCGCCGCACCGCGGCCTCGCCGTAGTGCCGCTGACCACTCTCGGTCCTCGGGGCGGCGGGCAGCAGCCCCACCTCTTCGTAGTAGCGAACGGTGGGCACGGTGAGACCGGTCTGGCGCGCGACGGCACCAATGGACAGGGAAGGCGATGGATTCATGCGGTGGGTCCTCTGCCGCCATCGTAGGTCAGCCGCACCCGCCCTTGCAGCCACAGGCGGGCGCAGCGGGGCGCGCTGCGGGCAGGAACTGCGCGAACAACCGCTGCGCATCGGGCTCGGTATCGGCCGGTGACGTGATGGTCAGGACCATCTCGGTCGCGGTCGCTTCCAGTGCGAAGTCCAGGAACGCACAACAGTCCCGCTCCAGATTCACGATCCGCCTGAGTTCGTCCGCCGCATCGGGCCGGTAGACCAGTCGAAGCTCGCGCCCCTCGTGTCGATGCGCCAGCAGACTTCGCTCGGTCACTCCGCGGATCCACGCGAGCCGCGACCCCATGGCCTGCGGGTCCAACGTACAGGCGATCGGCTTCGCCTCAGCCGCGGGCATGGCCGTCTCCACTGGTCCCGCACGAAGTGGCCCGTCGGGCGAGCCGACGGCGCCACCACCACGACGCGAGCCCCGCAAGCCCCAGCGTCACTGCGGCGGCCGCCGCCGGGATGTACTCGTCCGTGGCGACCAGCAATGCCGAACCTGCCGCCAGCAAGGTCGTCGATCCGGCCGCCATTGCAACGATGCCACCGGCAAGAGGAATGGCGCAACAGGCGGCACATGCCGCTCCGATGCCAAGCACAGCTTTCCAGGGTCTCATGGTCCGTTCCAGGAAAGTGGGCACGACGCCCACCACGCAAAGGTAGGACCTCAAGTAGCTTGAGGGGCAAGCGATTTCTCGCTGAACGCTCGCGCCGCCACAATTCCCCGATGGACCTGCTCAAGACCTTCGCCCTCTTCGTCGGCACGGCCCTGGCCGAGATCGTCGGCTGCTACCTGCCCTACCTCTGGCTGAAGCAGGACCGCTCCGCCTGGCTGCTGCTTCCCGCGGCGTTCAGCCTGGCCCTGTTCGCCTGGCTGCTCTCGCTGCACCCGACCGCTGCAGGCCGCGTCTATGCGGCCTACGGCGGTGTCTACATCGGCGTGGCGATCGTGTGGCTCTGGGCCGTCGACAAGGTGCAGCCGACACTGACCGACTGGATCGGCGTTGGCGTGAGCCTGCTGGGCATGGCCATCATCATGGTCGGGCCCCGGCTGATGCGATAGCGAGCGCCAAGGACGTTGAGCTCAGGGCATGTTCACCTGGGCGTACAGCAAGTCGAAGCGCCGGTCTGGATCGGCGGGCACTTGTGCGTTCCGTAGGAGCAGAACACGCAGCAGTCGCCCGCCCTCGGACGCAGCACCGTCTTGCAGCGCTCACACTCGTAAAACCACTGGCATGCGTCCGTCGGCATGGTTTCCTCCTTCGCGTGCCCGCATTGCGGACACGTGAGGACCGACAGCAAAACGAGGCCACTCACGTCAGTGAACCTGCTGCACCGACGACGGGAACCCGGCGTCGCCCGTCGCCCGGGTCAGGGCTTCGGTCGATGTCTTCGCCGGATCGAACGCGACCACCGCGCGCTTGGTTTTGAAGTCGACCTTGGCGCTACCCACGCCTGGCACCTTCTCCAGGGCCTTTCGCACGGTGATCGGGCAGACAGCGCAGTCCATCTTCGTCACGTCCAGCGTGACGGTGCGGGTATCCGCGGCCATGGCACACAGCGACATGAGCAGACCGGCGATCAGGAGCGAAATCGACTTCATGGGATCACCTCAGTAGAAGAGTGGCGCGTACAGCGGGAACGACATCAGCACGGCTGCCAGGACCGCGACGGTCCAGAGAATGACCCGTTGGCGCCGACGCACCGCAGGGATGGCACAGGCCTCGCCGGGCGCGCAGGCCTCGGGCGAGCGGTACAGCTCGAAGAACGCGTAGCCGAAGAAGACCAGCGCCGCGCCGATGAACCAGGGCTGGTAGACCTCGAGGGCGACCAGGCGCGAACCCCAGGCGCCGCCAATACCGAGCACCACCAGCAGCAGCGGACCGGCGCAGCAGGCCGATGCGCCGATCGCGGCGGCAAAGCCGCCGAGCATCGAGCCGGAAGTGGTCCAGGGTCGTGACACGAAGGGTCCCATGGGCTTGGAATCGCGTTAGTCTAGGTACGTACCTGAGTACGGAGTCAAGCCCATGATGGAACAGATGACGATCGGCCAGCTGGCCGCAGCGGCAGGAGTCAACGTCGAGACGGTCCGCTACTACCAGCGGCGCGCGCTGCTCGCCGCACCGAGCCGCCCGAACGGCGGCATCGGCCGCTACCCAGCCGCAGCACTGACACGCCTGCGCTTCATCAAGCGCGCGCAGTCACTGGGCTTCACGCTGGAGGACGTGCAGGCCTTGCTGTCGCTGGACGATGGCCGGAACTGCGCTGCAGCGCGCGAGATCGGCGAGCACAAGCTCGCCGAGGTGCGGGATCGGCTGCAGGCTCTGCGAGTTCTCGAAGCCGCGCTCACGGACCTGGTGACCCGGTGCTCGACGGCACGGCGCAAGGTGACCTGTCCGCTGATTGCTTCACTCCTGACGCCTGAAGCGTCTAGCGCTTGACCTGAGGCGCATCGAGGCATTCAGCGCCGAGCCGGTCGGCTGATCGAGCCGACCACCAGCGCCGAAGCTCCCAGCCGTCGGCCGTGCGCCCTCATGCCGCGTTCGGCGCCTGAACCGGCATCGGGTCGGTACCGAGTACACCACCGGCTTCCCCGACACGAGCCTGCGGCCGCCTGCGCATCAGGCGGTAGATGGCGGGAACGACGAACATCGACAGCAGCGGCGCCGTCACCATGCCACCGACCATCGGTGCGGCGATGCGCTGCATCACCTCGGAGCCAGTGCCGCCGCCGAACATGATGGGCACCAGCCCGGCGATGATGACGGCGACCGTCATCGCCTTCGGCCGCACGCGCAGCACCGCACCTTCGCGGATCGCATCCATGAGGTCGGCATCACTGCCCAGCCCGCGAGCCAGCCGCGCCTCCCACGCCTGCTTCAGGTACAGCAGCATGATCACGCCGAACTCGGCGGCCACGCCGGCCAGCGCGATGAAGCCGATGGCGCCTGCCACGCTCAGGTTGTAGCCCAGCAGGTACAGCAGCCAGAAGCCACCGATCAGCGCGAAGGGCAGTGTCGCGAGGATCAGCAGCGCCTCGTCGAAGCGCCGGAATGTCAGGTACAGCAGCACGAAGATGATGCCCAGCGTGAAGGGCACGACAACCTTGAGCTTGGCGGTGGCGCGTTCCAGGAACTCGAACTGCCCCGACCACGAAACCGAGTAGCCGGGCGTCAGCTTCACCTGTTCGGCCACAGCCTTCTGCATGTCCAGCACTGCCGACTTCAGGTCGCGCCCACGGATGTCGACGTAGACGAAGCCCGCTAGGCGAGCGTTCTCGCTGCGCAGCATCGGCGGGCCGTCGGTGATGCGCAGCGCCGCTACGTCGGACAGCACGATGCGTGCGCCGCGCGGCGTGAGAACGGGCAGTTGGCGCAGCTTCTGCAGCGAGTCGCGGACCTCGCGCGGGTAACGCACGTTGATCGGAAAGCGCTGCAAGCCTTCCACCGTCTCGCCGACGTTGTCACCACCGACCGCAGCACTGATTACCGACTGCACGTCGGCGATGTTCATGCCGTAGCGGGCCGCTGCGTCCCTGTTGATATTCACGTCGACATAGCGCCCGCCAGTCAGCCGCTCAGCCAGCGCACTGCTGACGCCGGGCACGCCCTTCACGGCCTTCTCGATTTCGCCGGCTAGGCGGTCGATCTCGGCCAGGTCGGTGCCGGCCACCTTGATCCCGACCGGGCTCTTGATGCCGGTGGCCAGCATGTCGATGCGGTTGCGGATCGGCGGAACCCAGATGTTGGACAGGCCGGGCACCTTGACGATGCGGTCCAGCTCCTCGACCAGCCTGTCGCTGGTCATGCCCGCGCGCCACTCGTTCTTTGGCTTGAACTGGATCGTGGTCTCGAACATCTCCATCGGCGCCGGGTCGGTGGCCGTCTCGGCGCGGCCGGCCTTGCCGTAGACCGATTGCACTTCCGGCAAGGTCTTGATCAGCCGGTCGGTCTGTTGAAGCAGTTCGGCCGCCTTGCCGGCAGACAACCCTGGCAGTGCGGTCGGCATGTAGAGCAGGTCACCTTCGTCCAGCGGCGGCATGAACTCACCGCCGATCTTCAGGATCGGCCAGGCTGTGCTGGCCAGAAGCAGCAGCGCCACCGTGATCGTCGCCTTCGGCCAGGCCAGCACGCCGTCGAGCAGCGGCCGGTAGATCGCGATCAGCGCGCGGTTCAGCGGGTTGCGCCGCTCGTCGGGGATGCGCCCGCGGATCAGGTAGCCCATCAGCACCGGCACCAGCGTCACTGCCAGCCCGGCCGAGGCCGCCATTGCGTAGGTCTTGGTGTAAGCCAGCGGCGAGAAGAGGCGCCCTTCCTGCGCCTCCAGCGTGAACACCGGGATGAAGCTCAGCGTGATGATCAGCAGCGAGAAGAACAGCGCCGGCCCGACCTCGACCGCCGCATCGCCGACCACACGCCATTGCGCTTCGCCCTTCAGGTCCTCGCCGGGATGTTCGTGGCGCCAGGCCTCGATGTGCTTGTGCGCGTTTTCGATCATCACCACCGCCGCATCGACCATCGCGCCGATGGCAATCGCGATACCGCCGAGCGACATCACGTTGGCATTGACGCCCTGGTAGTGCATGACGATGAAACTCGCCAGGATGCCCAGCGGCAGCGTGACGATGGCCACAAACGCCGAGCGCAGGTGGAACAGGAACACCCCGCACACCAGCGCGACGACGATGAACTCCTCGATCAGCTTGTGGCTCAGGTTCTCGACGGCGCGCTCGATCAGGCTGGAGCGGTCGTAGGTCGGCACGATCTCCACACCCTTCGGCAGGCTGGCCTGCAGCGAGGCGATCTTGGCCTTCACCGCCTCGATGGTCTCCAGCGCGTTCTTGCCCGACCGCATCACGATCACGCCACCGGTGGCCTCGCCCTCACCGTCGAGTTCACCGATGCCGCGCCGCATCTCCGGGCCGACCTGGATGCGCGCCACGTCACCCAGGCGCACGCTAACACCCGCATCCGTGGCACTCAACGGAATCTTGCGGAAGTCGTCCAGCGTCGCCAGCAGGCCCGACGCGCGCACCACGTACTCGGCCTCGCCCAGCTCCAGCACCGACCCGCCGGCCTCCTGGTTGGCGTTGCGGATCGCGTCGATCACCGCGCCGTGCGGCACGTTGTAGGCCGCCAGCTTGTCGGGGTCGAGCAGCACCTGGTACTGGCGCACCATGCCGCCGACCGAAGCGACCTCGGCCACGTTCGGCACCGTCTTCAGCTCGTACTTCAGGAACCAGTCCTGCAGCGCACGCAGCTGGCCGGCGTCCATCGTCCCGCTGCGGTCGATCAGCGCGTACTGGTAGATCCAGCCCACGCCGGTGGCGTCCGGCCCCAGCGCCGGCTTCGCGGCGGCGGGCAGCCGCGACTGCACCTGGTTCAGGTACTCCAGCACCCGCGAGCGCGCCCAGTACAGGTCGGTGCCGTCGTCGAACAGCACGTAGACGAAGCTGTCGCCGAAGAACGAGTAGCCGCGAACGGCCTTGGCGCCCGGCACCGACAGCATCGTCGTCGTCAGCGGATAGGTCACCTGGTTCTCGACGATGCGCGGTGCCTGCCCTGGATAGGGCGTGCGGATGATGACCTGCACGTCCGACAGGTCGGGCAGCGCATCCAGCGGCGTGCGCTGCACGGCCCACAGGCCCCAGGCGGTCACGATCACCGTGGCCAGCAGCACCAGGAAGCGGTTGACGATGGACCAGCGGATCAGCGCGGCAATCATCGCGATGCTCCCGGGGCGGCGGCGGCCGGCGTGACGGGCGCAGACGGCGGCAGCAGCGTCAGCGTGGTCACGGTCGGCCCATCGGTCGGATCGACGTAGAACTCGAAGTCCACGCGGTCACCCACCGCCAGGCCGCGCGGCCGTTGCTTCAGCGGCGGCAGCTTGAACTCCATCGTCATCGCGCCCATGCCGGCGCTGGTGATCGGGCCGTGGCTCAACGTGACGCTCTCGCGGTCCAGCGACTCGATCAGGCCCTGGGCGCTGTGGCGCTGGGCGGTGTTGGCCGCCGTCGGCGCCGGCTGGTTGTTGAGCCGCGCCTCGACACCCTTCAGGCTGGCTTCCGAGTCGATCAGGAACTGCGACGAGACGACGACACGCTGGCCCGCCTTCAGGCCGCGCTTGATCTCGGTCTGGCCGCCGGTTTCCAGGCCGGTCTCCACATCCACCGGCGCAAACCGCCCGCCCTCTTCGGCCACCATCACCACCGCGCGGCGGCCCGTCTGGATCACCGCCTCGGTCGGCACCAGCAGCGCCTTCCCCGCGCGGGTGTCCATGAACTGCATCGTGACGAACAGGCCCGGCACCAACTGACCGTCGGGATTGGCGAACTGCACGCGCGCCTTCAGCGTGCGCGTGCCGGGGTTCACCTCGGGCAGCAGCGCCTGCACGGTGCCGCGGAACACTGCCCCCGGCACGCCGGGGCTGCGTGCCTCGACCTGGCTGCCGGGGCGCACCAGCGCGGCCTGGCTCTCGGGAAGCTCGGCGTTGGCCCAGACGCTGGCCAGTCCGTTGATGCGCGCGAGCAGCATCCCCGGCGCCACCGTCATGCCTTCGCGGGCGATCAGCTCCGCGACCACGCCGCTCGACGGCGCGACGAGGGTGATGCGCGGCTGCACGCCCCCCGCCGCATCGACGCGCGCGACCTGGGCCTCGCTCATGCCGGCGAGCAGCAGGCGCTGGCGGGCGGCGGCGATCAGCCCGGCATCGCCGGCGGCGAAGCGCCTGACGGCGAGGTACTCCTCCTGCGCCGCGACCCACTCGGGCACGTAGAGCTCGGCGAAAGGCTGACCTGCGCGCACACGGTCGAGCGTCGCGCGCACATGCAGCTTCTCGATGTAGCCCGTCGCCCGGGCCTGCACCACCGACTGGTCGCGCTCGTTCCAGGCGATGCTGCCGACCGCGCTCACCATGGGCTGCAGCACGCCTTCGACCACCTCGGCCGTGCGCACGCCGAGGTTCTGCTGGATGCGCGGGCTCACGGTAACGGTGCCCTGGTCGTCGCCGCCCGAGCCGCCATAGACGGGCACCAGCATCATGTCCATGAAGGGCGACTTCGCCGGCGCGTCGAAGCGCTTCCCCGGCACCATGGGGTCGTGGTAGTAGAGGACCGGCTTGCCAGTGGCAGGATCGATATCGCCTGCCTTCAGCCCCTGCTTGATGTGGCGCCGCGTCGCGGCCTCGCCCGCGGCGATGCTGCTGGTCGGGTCCTCGGCCTCCGCCGAGCCGGTCGCGGGGGTTGCAGCGCCGCCCGACTGCCCCATGCCGCGGTGCATGCCGGCCTGGTAGAGCGCATAACCGCCCGCTGCCAGCGCGGCAGCGGCGCCGATGGCGATCAGCGTGTGTCGAGTGTTCATTGCGCGGCCTCCGGCTTGCCTTGGGCGCCGTCGTGGGACGGCAGCAAGTAATAGAGTTGGGCCCAGATCCGGGCTCGGTCCAGCTCGATGCGCAGGCGCTCCGTGCGCACATCGATCTCGCTGCGGCGGGCATCGAGCACCGCGGTCAACGGACCGGACCCCGCGCGATACGACGCCAGCGCGGCTTCGCTGCGCTGAGTCGCCAACGGCAACAGGGAGGCGTCGTATCGCCCCAGCCGCTCCTCGTGGCTGCGCCACTCCTGCAGCATGGAGCGCACCTCGGCTTCGTGGGCGCGCTGCAGTTCCTCCCGGCGGGCACGAGCCTCGTCGACGCCGGCCAGCCGTGCTGCCAGCTCACGGTCCTGCCGGTTCTTCTGGTCCCATTGCAGCGGCACCGAGAGATTGATCGACACCATGTTCGAGTAGGCCGGCCCACGCTGGCTGTACTGCAGCTCGACGCTCCAGTCCGACGACTTTGCGGCGCGCGCCACGGCGGCCTCGCTGTCGGCGATCGCCGCCTGTTGCGCTGCAGCCGCGATCTGCGGATGCTGGCTCAGGTGCTGCGGCAGTGCACCCTCGGTCCATGCAGGCAGGGTTAGCGCGGCGCGTGGTGCCAGCGGCTGCGTCGCAGACTCACCGACCCAGCGACCGAGCTGCGTGATCGCCACCGCCACCTGTCGCTCGGCCTGCGCGAGCCCATCGCGCAGTTGCTCGGCCGAACCACGAGCAGCGAAGACCTCCACCTGCGAACCCTTGCCGCTGCGGTACAGCGTCTCCGCGGCCTGCACCTGGAGTTCGGCCTGCGCGATCTGCGACTGCAGCAGGTCACGCAAGGATTCCTGGTACGAGCGTTCGAGCCAGGCCAGCGCGGTGTCACGCTGCAGATCTGCGATGGTGGCCTGACGGGTCACCTGGGCCAGTTCGATCTCGCGCTCGGCCCGGCGCACGCGGGCATTGCGCTTGTCGGCGCGGGTCAGCTCCTGCATGACACCGACCGAGCGCATCGTCATGAAGTCGCGGGTGACGCTGTATCGGTCCGGGCCGTCGATCGGCAGGTTGTTCAGGCCGAGCTTGAGCACCGGGTCGGGCAGCTGGCCTGCGGCCGAAGCCGTCTCGCGTGCGGCCCGTGCCTGGGCATCGGCGGCGGTCACAAGCTGCGAGCGCCCCGCGGCCTCGGCCACGGCGCGTTCGAGAGAAAGCGGCGACTGCGCCAGCGCAGCCTGGGTGCCCAAGGCCAGGCACAGCGCGATCGACGTTGCCAAGCGGAGGCCGTTGCGCCTCCGGGGCAGGTAGCAATTCATGGGAACTCCTGAAGTCCGGAACCGGGCCGCGGCTGGGCCGCGACCGATCAAGCGGGCGACTTCAGGAGGTCAAATGCGATAGCAGCAATGCGCGATGCTGTGCGCGAGCGGCGGGGGTCGACTTCGCAGGCGCTCGTCCTCGGCCCAGGAACTCAGGCTGGCGTCCAGCCGTTCGCTGAACTCGACGGAGAACAGAGAGGGAAACGCCGTCGCCGGCACGAAGACCGGCGCCACGTGGTCGACCACCTGATGGGTCGAACCGAACTGGCAATGCTGCATGCACAGCATCGGCTGCTCGGGATCGAGCGCAACACCGGCAGCCATCATCTCGGCGCACGGCATGCCCGCCATGTCCTGCGTCGGCGCATCAGCCCCACTCGTCGCGGCCGGGCACGCATACGCAGCGATGGCAACCTGCGCGAACAGGACCACCATCGACAGCATGCCGATCACGCGGACTCGAAGGCTTCTGCTGAAGGTCACGGTCAGGACAATACCTGAAACCGCAATGGCCTACGCCGTTGACGGCACCTGTTCATCGCCTGCGCCTGAATGCCACAACCTTTCCCGAGTCTCTGGGCAACGGGTGGAGTGGACCGTCGCCCCGCAGAGCCGTGTGCGCGACCCTGGTGATCGTGACGTCGACCTGCCTTGCCACAACCGAACGCCACACCGCTCGGACCGCACCGGCGACCAACAGCCAGGCACCTCCAACCGCGACGGCGACACCTGGCGCCGCGTTTCCGACCCCCCAGACCGCACCCATGCTCAGCAGGACAAGCGCGCCGAGATCCCACCCGCGCAGCAACCGCGGTGGATCGATCTCCACGTAGTTCGCCGCCTCCAGCGTCGTCCAGTTGATGAGGGCGACCACCGTCGGGGGCCCGCCGCCGACGGACTCGATCACCGTGACCTCATGGCCTCGGCGGGCCGGCATCGTGCGCGTGTAGATCGTGAACTGGACTTCCTGGCCGGTGTCATCGCGCAGCCAGAGTTCGTAGCGGTCGCTCGGGCCAGGCGGGCGCCGGTGGTACAGGTGGACGTTGGTGTGGCGACGCAGATCGACGATGCGACCCCGGATGAGTTCGTGTTTGGGCATGGCCTGCTCCTCGGACAGAGAAGCTGAGCCTTTGCCCGAACCGGGCCGCGTCAACCCCATCCAGGCGCGCCCCAGCCCCGCGGTCGACCTCGATCGCGACTGTGGTGGGACTGCAGGACCGCTCCAGTGCGGGCCACAACCCGGCGGAAAGGCCAGGCCACAGGCCGCGACCCGGACCGCGACGGAGCCGCGCTTCGGCTGTACTCCCGTCGCAGTGGAGAGCGACAAGCCGCACCGACAAGCCGACGTGCGCGTCGGTTCGGTACCTGAGGCAGGAATCGACGCCGTCAACACGAGTGAACGAGGTGCTGAGGCCGATTGGAGGCACACATACCGGCACTTTTGGGGTTTGCAAGTGCACGGTCGCCGCGGACACTGACCTCGCTCACCGCCGGTAGCTGGCCCACCGAGCGCATCGCGCGCTGAACCCAGCCCTGTCGAAGATGGCGCAACTCGCGCCCCAGTGTTGCGACGCATGCCGTCGCCACGTCAAGCACCGCGCCTGCCGCCTCGAGCGGCTCGCGCCGAGACGGTGACCTGATCACCGTGAGCCACGAGCTCGAACCCATCGACGACTGCACGCAGCGTGCAGTCGCCCTAGTCCCCAGCCTCGCACCCACGCCATGACATCGGTCCTCCGCGCATGCGCTTCGCCTCGTGCGAAGCCGGCGCGGACCGCGTGGACGGCCCCGCGCGTCCGCCACGGAGCGGACGCAGCCAGTCGGGCTGGCGAGGCCCTGAGTACGCGGTGCCACAGAGCACCGCGCCGAGGGTCAAGCCCTCGGATCGCCTCCGGTTCTCTTTGAACCGGGCTTGGCTCGTCCCGATGGACGGGCCGGCACCTTCACGCGCCCGACGCGTGCTGGCTGGCGATGACTCTTACGCACCTCCGTGCGGCCGAAGGCATGCCTTCCGGCCGCGAACCCTGGCAGCGACAGCGGCGACTGGAAACCG
>NZ_CALRZC010000248.1:0-11886 GCF_943372545.1 Variovorax sp. YR752
AGCTTGTTGTGGCGCGCGGCAGCGGTGACGCCGACGAGCAATGCGATCACGACTGTCAGGCTCATCGCCATTACGGCCAGTGGCACGGTGAGGGCCAGGCGCTCGAGGATCAGGTCGATGACGGGCGAGCTGTAGGCGTAGCTGTCGCCGAGGTTGCCGGTGAGCATGCCGGCGATCCAGTGCCAGTAGCGGGTCCACGCGGGCTGGTCCAGGCCGAGCTTGGTGGCCAGGGCGGCGACGGCATCGGGCGAGGCGTCGGGGCCCATGAGCATCTGCGCAGCGTTGCCCGGGAGGATTTCGAGCACGAGGAACACGATGACGGATGCGCCGATCAGCGTGCCGAGGAGCGTCAAGGTGCGCTTGAGCAGGAAGAGGCCCATGGTTCAGTGGCTCCGGTTGGCGTTGCTGTTCGGGGGGCGTGCACAGGACACCGGGTACTTCCCTCCGCGAATGTCCCCCGCCTTCGGCTCCTCCTTAATTTCGCTGCGGGAAGCACCCAGTGCCCTGCGCACGGAGCACGCGGCTGGGGGGCGGCCGATCAACGACCGCTGTGCTTTGCGCTCCCTGCGACAAGGAAGGCCGGGCGGCGTCATGCCGAAGCGATGCACTCGGCAATCGCACGCCCCACGTCCACCGTGTTGGCGGTGCCGCCCATGTCGCGCGTGCGCGGGCCTTCGCTCAGCACGGTCTCGATCGCCGAGATCACGGCGGCCGAGGCTTGTGCGTACACGGGGTCGTTGTCGCCCAGGTGGTCGAGCATGAGCGCGGCCGACCAGATCTGGCCGATGGGGTTGGCGATGCCTTTGCCTGCGATGTCGGGCGCGGAGCCGTGCACGGGTTCGAACAGCGAAGGGAACTTGCGTTCGGGGTTCAGATTGGCGCTGGGCGCGATGCCGATGGTGCCGGTGCAGGCCGGGCCCAAGTCTGAGAGGATGTCGCCGAACAGGTTGGAGGCCACGACCACGTCGAACCAGTCGGGGTGCTGCACGAAGTGCGCGCACAGAATGTCGATGTGGTACTTGCTCGTGGCCACGTCGGGGTAGCGCGTGGCGATTTCGGCCAGGCGCTCGTCCCAGTAGGGCATGGTGATGGAGATGCCGTTCGACTTGGTGGCGGCCACCAAGTTCTTGCGCTTGCGGCGGCTGGCGAGCTGGAACGCGTAGTCGATGATGCGGTCCACGCCCACGCGGGTGAACACGGCTTCCTGGATCGCCATTTCGCGCGGCGTGCCTTCGAACAGGCGACCGCCCACCGAGGTGTATTCGCCTTCGGTGTTCTCGCGCACGACGAGGAAGTCGATGTCGCCCGGCTTGCGGTGCGCCAGCGGGCCGGGCACGCCGGGCATCAGGCGCACGGGGCGCAGGTTGACGTACTGGTCGAAGTCGCGGCGGATCTTGATGAGCAGGCCCCACACGGCGATGTGGTCGGGCACCTTGGCGGGGTCGCCCACGGCGCCGAAGTAGATGGCGTCGTGGCCCTGGATCTTGTCGGCCCAGTCGGCCGGCATCATCAGGCCAGTGCGCACGTAGTGGTCGGAACCCCAGTCGAAATGGTCGTACGCGAAATCGATGCCGAAGCGCCGACCGACCGCGTCGAGCACCCGAAGGCCCTCGGGCATGACCTCGACGCCGATGCCGTCTCCGGGAATGACGGCAATCCTGTGCTTTTGCTTCTGCTGCATTGACTCAACCTGTTCCTGAACCGTTTCGAAAAAAGCGCCGACGCTTGTGACACCGGGCCGTCAAAAAATTCTAGGAGCGGGTGGGGGGCGCGCGATGGGGGTTGGCACCCACGGGGTGTTGACAATATGAGAAGGCCAAAACATCGAATCACGGCGGAAGATAAGCAATTGATGGTCATCAAATTGACTTGATCTTCGAAAAATTAGAAGGCGACGGGGCGGATAACCCGCATCCGAGCACCCGACATGAGCGCCTGCGTAGCATTGATCTCATGCGAACACTTTCACTCCCCACCGGCGGCGAGATGCCGGTTCTTGGTCTCGGCACCTGGCGCATGGGCGAAGACGCCACCCGCCACGCGGCCGAGGTGGCCGCGGTGCGCGAGGCCATCGATCTGGGCTACCGCCTGATCGACACGGCCGAGATGTACGGCGAGGGCGGCGCCGAGACGGTGGTCGGCCAGGCCGTGGCCGAGGCGCTGCGCGCGGGCGATGTGCGGCGCGACGAGCTCTTCGTCGTCAGCAAGGTCTACCCGCACAACGCGAGCCGCCGCGGCACGGGCCAAGCCTGCGAGCGCAGCCTGGCGCGGCTGGGGCTGGAGCGCATCGACCTGTACCTGCTGCACTGGCGCGGCAATCACCCGCTGGCGCACACGGTCGAGGCGATGCACGAACTGGTGGCGGCCGGCCGCATCGCCCACTGGGGCGTGAGCAACTTCGACACCGACGACATGCAGGAGCTGGCGCAGATCGTCGGCACCGGCCCGGCCTGCGCGGCCAACCAGGTGCACCTGTCACTCGGCGAGCGCGGCCCCGAATTCGACCTGCTGCCCTGGCAGCGCGAACGCGGCATCCCGCTCATGGCCTACAGCCCGATCGACCAGGGCGCGCTGGCAGGCGACGAAGCACTGGGCACACTGGCGGCAGAACTCGGCGTGAGCGCCGCGCAACTCGCGCTGGCCGCGGTCATCGCGCGGCCGGGTGTGGCGGCGATTCCGAAGGCGGTGCGCAGCGCGCACCTGAAAGAAAACAGGGCCGCCGCCGAGCTGCAGCTCGATGCGACGACCCTGGCGGCGCTGGACCGGATCTATCCGGTGCCGAAGCGCAAGACGCCGTTGGCGATGATCTAGTTCATTCAGTGCGCGTCGGCGTGCTTGGCCGCCGCGATCACCGCCTCTTCGTCGTGCTTCGCACCGTTGAGGAACAGGTTCAGCAGCACGGCCGTGATCGACGCCAGCAGAATGCCCGACTCGATCAGCGAGTGAATGGCATGCGGCATCCACTGCTTGAAGTTGGGGGCGATCAGCGGAATCATGCCGACGCCGATGGCCACGGCGACGATCATGGCGTTGTGGCGGTTGGTCTTGAAGTCCACGCCCGACAGGATGCGGATGCCGGTGGCGGCCACCATGCCGAACATCACGAGGCCCGCGCCGCCGAGCACCACGGTGGGCAGCGACTCGATCAGCGCGGCCATCTTCGGCAGCAGGCCCAGCACGATCAGGATCACGCCGCCGGCCACGCAGACATAACGGCTCTTGATGCCGGTGACGGCCACGAGGCCCACGTTCTGCGAGAAGCTGGTGTACGGGAAGGTGTTGAAGATGCCGCCGATGAGCGTGCCCAGGCCGTCGGTGCGCAGGCCCTTGGCCAGGTCTTTCTGGCTGATCTTGCGGTCGGTCATTTCGCCGAGCGCGAGGAACATGCCGGTCGACTCGATCATCACGACGATCATGATGAGCGTCATCGTCAGGATGAGGATGGGGTCGAACAGCGGCATGCCGAAGTGGAAGGGCAGCACGACGTCGACCCAGGCGGCCTTGCCGACCTTCTCGTAGGTCATGAGGCCGGTGATCGACGCCACCACCGCGCCGATCACGATGCCCAGCAGCACCGAGATGTTGGCGATGAAGCCCTTGGCGTACTTCACGATCAAGAGGATCGACACCAGCACCAGTGCGGCCACGCCGAAGCCCGACAGATCGGCGTACTTGGGGTTGGGCACGGTGGGCATGATCGCGAAGCCCTTGGGTACCGCAGGAATCGAGCTGCCCGGCGAGGTGACCTCGGCCAGCCACTTGGCGTACACCGGGTCGACCAGCGCGGGCGCCGTCGGGCCCACGGGGTTGCCGAAGATCCAGTTGATGCCCACGCGCATCAGGCTGATGCCGATGACCGCGATGATCGTGCCCGTCACCACCGGCGGAAAAAACCGCAGCATGCGGCTCACCAGCGGCGCGATCAGTATCGATATGACCCCCGCGCCAATGATGGCGCCGAACAGCAGCTGCGCCCCGTTCTGCCCGGGGTTGGCGTTGGCGATGGCGACCATGGGCGCCACCGAGGCGAAGGTCACGCCCATCATCACGGGCAGCTTGATGCCGAACCACTGCGTGGCGCCCAGCGCCTGGATCAGCGTGGCGATGCCGCAGCAGAACAGGTCGGCCGAGATCAGCAGCGCGACCTCGTCGGGCGAGAGCTTGAGCGCACGGCCCACGATGAGCGGCACCGCGACGGCGCCTGCGTACATCACGAGCACGTGCTGCAGACCGAGGGCCGCGAGCTTGCCCGAAGGCAGGCGCTGGTCCACGGGATGGACGTTGCTGGAAAGGGAATCTGCCGTCATCGTTGTCTCCTGGCGCGGCGAGGGGAACGGGAGCAGTGATGCGCGCCGGAGATCCGTCGCGCACACCAGTCGTGTACGCGAAACTGTATACAATTTATGCGGCAATCCAGATTCAGGTAAACCCGAATCAGTCTCCCATCTTCAGTCGCCGCATGAGCCAGTTCGCCGTGAACTCGAAGTGCTCGCTCATGTTCGATTCCGCCGTGTGGCCGTCTTCCCCGAAGACGAGTTGCGTCACGTTGAAGCCCAGCGCCGAAAGCGCGGCGGGCTCGTCTCTGGAGACGAGGTCTTCGAGCGCGCCGTTCACCATGAGGATGGGTTTGCGCAGCTGCACCGCGGTGGGGTTCTTCAATTGGCGTGAGAGCTGGAAGGCTTCGTAGTACGCGCACATCGCTTCGCGCGGCGTGGTCTGCGGATTCATGTTCGCGAACACGGTGTAGGGCGCGACGATCCAGGCAGGCGCCACCTTGCAATGCGCTTGTCCGAAGCTCACATCGCTGGGGCCGCCCACATTGACGACGGCTTTGTAGAAGTCGTTGCTCAAGCCGCCGAGCGTTCCCAGATAGCCGCCCATGCTCCAGCCGTAGACGGCCACCCGGCTCGTGTCCAGGTCGCTGCGGGTCTTGATGTAGTCGGCCACGGCGTCGAACATGACGTGCGACTCCGGACGGAACGCCAGCGGGTTCTCGCCGGTGTCCGGGTTCTCCACGATGAAGGTGGCGAAGCCCCGACCCATGAAGTAGTCGCTGTGCCGGATCATCTCGGTCTTCAGGTTGTCGAGGCCACCAAGAATCACCAGCACCGGCAGCTTCTCGTTGCGGCCCGGCCGTGCGGGCGGCGCACGGAAGTAGCCGGTGAACTCTTTCGCGCCGGCCTTGAATGCGATGCGTTGCAGCGGCTTTCCCAGCAGCGCATGGGCGCGTTCGGTCGCCTGCAGATCGGGCGTGGGCACACGCTTGGGAAGCCGGTTCATCCGAAGGTAGAAAGCGGCCTTCTTGTATTCGGCCGATGCGGCGGCGTTGTTGGCTTGTGCTTCGAATGCGCGGGCGCGTTCCAGGTGCAGTTGGGCGGGCTTGTTGAACGTCGCCTGCCAGACCGCCTGCGACGGTCCGGTGTGTTCCGGCAACGCTGCGGCGATGTCGTCGAAGGTGCGTGCTTCGATGCCGGCATCCTCGAGCCACCAGCAGATGTTGAATTTGAACGAAGGGTGCATGCGGGCGACGCCGTCCGGATACTCGGCCTGCCCCTTGTTGCAGAACTCGGCCATGCTGGGCGCGGCCTTGGCAGCAGGAAGGCTCCGGGCCGCGGATGCGTGCGGCGCTGCCGCGATGCAAAGAACAGTCGCGAAGGCCGCCGAGAGTTTGAGGATCAATCTGTTTGTCATGGTCTTTTTTCTTCGTTCAGGATTCGGTTCGGGTCGGCACACCGGGCAGCCAGCCATTGCCGCGGTACCAGGCGAGCGTGTCGGCCACGGTTTGCTCGACCGGGCGAAACTTCAGTTGAAGCTTCTGCTCGCTCTTCGTGTGGTTGAAATGGCTGCGTCCCGCCTCTTTGCGCATGAGCCGCACGGTGGCCAGGCTGAGCAAGATGGGCTTGCCGGTGGCCCGCGCATAGAGCTCCTGCACCGCCGCCAGCAGGTACAGGAGCGGAAAGGGCAGGTTGCGTGTCGGCGTGCGGATGCCGGCGATCTTTCCCACCAGGGGCACCAATTCCTGCATCGTCATGTGGCGGCCGGCTGCCAGATAGCGCTCGCCGCGCTGGCCGTGTTCCGCGGCCGAAATTTGCGCCTGTGCCACGTCGCGGGCATCGACCACGGAGAAGCTGCCGGGCACCAGCCCGGGCAGTTTTCCGAGCACCACATCGTTGACGAACTGTCCTGACGAGGTGGGTCCGATGTCGGCCGGCCCCCACATCCATCCGGGCAGCACAAAACTCGCATGCATGTCCGGGTGCGTGCCCAGAAAGGCCAGCACGACCTGGTCGGCCATGATCTTGCTGCGGTAGTAGTCGTCACTGGCATCCGCCAGGTCGCGCAGGCAGGTCTCGTCCATGGGCACACCCGGCTCGCCGTTCAGCACCGCGATGGACGAGGTCTGCACGAAGCGCCGGATGCCGGCACCGTAAGCCCGTTCGATGAGCTGCCGGGTGCCGTCCACGTTGATGCGCTTGAGCTCTGCCCAGTGGCTGCCGCCCTTGAAGTTGTCCCGGAAGAACGCGGCGGTGTGGAACACCACGTCGCATCCTTGCAGCGTGCTGGAGAACGCGCCCACATTGGCCATGTCGCCCTGCACCAGCTCGACGCCCTTCATCCCCGCAAACTGCTGCTGGCCCTTGGCCTTCGAGCGAACAAGGGCCTTGACGAAGACGCCGCGCGCGACGAGTTCGCGCACGAGGTTGTTGCCGAGAAGGCCGGTCGCGCCGGTGACGAACGCGGTCCTCAGCGCTTTGGGTTTTTCCATATCAATCGAATTTCAAAAATCAAACGAGTTTTGAATGTAGCGTCGCCATTCCTGAATATCAAGTGATATTTGAAAGTGACTTCCGGGCTGCGCGCCGAGCGGGCGAAAGACAGCCAGCTGCTATCCAAAGTTCATGTGATATCTTTTCGGCCATGACCCCGACGACAGCCAAAACGCGCCTGACCCGCGAGGAAAGCAGGGCGCAGACGCGCGAGCGCCTGATCGAAACCGCGCAGCAGCTGTTTGTGTCGAACGGCTATGGGGGCGCGTCGATCCGCGACATCGCGGACAAGGCGGGCTACTCCCAAGGCGCCTTCTATTCGAACTTTTCGAGCAAGGAAGACGTGCTGCTGGAGCTGCTGCGTCGGCACATGGAAGCGGAAGCGTTGCAGCTTTTCAAGGCCATGGGCGACGAGCGGCAAGAGCCCGAGCAGATGCTTGCCGAGCTGGAAGCCTGGGCTTCCACACTCAATCACGATGCCGATTGGTGCATGCTTTCCATCGAGCTTCAGCTGCATGCCAACCGCAGTCGCAGCTTCGCGCAGGAATACAAGAAGGTGTGGGACCGGCACCGGTCCGAAATCGGCGGCGTGATCGGTCAGTTGTTCAACAAGCTCGGGCGCACGCTTCCCGCCGCACCGGAAGAATTGGCCGCAGCCTTCATGGCCCTGTCGCACGGGCTGGCATTGCAGCGCATGAGCACGCGCCCCGATCCCTCGGGGCGGCTGATCATGGTGTTCCTGCGCGGACTGATTGCAAGTGCGGAACGCCTGGAAGAGGTCGCCGTCCCAACGGATGACCCCGCTCCGCGCGCGCCCAAGAAGCGCTCGCCGAAAGCCAAGCCCAAACGCTGAGGCGAGGCAGGGGGCCTTTCAGGCCAGCAGCGCTTTCACCAGGTCGAGCTGGCGGTCGGGCTTCTCGGTGCCCAGTTCGAGGCTCGCCTCGATGCGTTCGAGGTGCTCGATCATGCAGGTCGCGGCCGCTTCCACGTCGCCCTTGCGGCACAGGCGCAGAAAGTCGGAGTGCTCATCGGACGAGCAGTGCGGGTCGTTCGACGAGTGATACAGCATCGCGATCAGCGAGCTGCGCGCCACCAGCTCGCGCACCATCTCGGCCAGCGTGTGGTTGCCCGTGGCCTCGGCCAGCGCCACGTGAAAGTCGCCCAGCAGTTTCTCGCGCACCGTGCCCATCGTGCTCTGGCGCAGCGCCGCGCGTTCGAACTTGATGTGCTGCTCGAGCGTCTGGTAGTCGCGTGGCCGGGCGTTGGCGATGAACAGGCGCACCACCTCGCGCTCGAGGATGCGGCGCACGGCGAACACCTCGCGCGCCTCGTCCACCGTGGGCTGGCAGACGAAGGCGCCCTTGTCGGGAATCATCTCGATGAGCTTGTCCTTCGACAGCATCAGCAGCGCCGCGCGCACCTTGGTGCGGCTCACCGAGTAGACGCGGCCCAGCGCTTCTTCACGCAGCCAGGTGCCCGGCGGCAGGCGCTTCTCGACGATCGCGGTGGCGATGTCGTTGGCGATGCTTTCGATGGAGCTGTTCTTGTCGGCCGGCGCCGCGCCGTTCTCGGCCGGTGCGGCAACGGGGGCGGCGGAGGAGGCGGATGGTTTGGAACTGGCGCGGGGCATCCGTCGATTGTGGCTCAGCGCGTGAGCGTGAAGCCTTCGAGCGCGCCAATGATCGGCTTGGGCAAAGGCTTTGCCAGCTCGCCACGCTTGCTGGTGCGCAGCTTCAGCGCCACCAGCGATTCGATGAGCTTGGTGCCCGCGGCCACGCCGTCGATCACGGGCACGCCGAGCACCTGCTCGATGTGCGCGCACAGGTCGGTCATGCCGGCGCAGCCGAGCACGATGCAGTCGGCGCCGTCTTCTTCGAGCGCGCGCCGGCATTCGTCGACGATGCGCTCGCGGGCATTCGAACCGGGCTCTTCGAGCTCGAGCACCGGCAGCTCGCAGGCGCGCACGTTGGCGCAGAAGCGCTCCATGCCGTAGATCTCGGCCAGGTGCCAGGCCTGGCCCATGGTGCGGCCCAGCGTGGTCACCACGCTGAAGCGGCTGCCGATCATGCTGGCCAGGTGCATCGCCGCTTCGGCGATGCCGACCACCGGGCCGCGCGCCAGCTCGCGTGCGGCCTTCAGGCCCGGGTCGCCGAAGCAGGCGATCACGTAGCCATCGATGCCGTCGCGCTCGCCCGCTGCGATCTCCTGCAGCAACCCCGGCACGGCCAGCGCCTCGTCGTAGTGGCTCTCGATGGAGACCGGCCCCATGGCCGGGCTCACGGCCACGATCTCGGTGCCGGCGTGCGCCACCGCGCGGGCGCAGGCACCGATCTTCTCGGTCATGCTCCAGGTGGTGTTGGGGTTGATGATCTTGATGCGCACGGCGCGCTCCCTTCTTCAGTCAGTGTTTCAATTCTTGTTGTTGCGGTTCAGCAGCACGTAGAGCACGAAGCCCAGGGCCATGCCGATGAACCACGCATAGTTGGCGGCGCCGCGCAGCGTCGGCACCATCACGCAGAGGATGGGCACGAGGGCCGAGGGCACCAGCGCCTGGATCGCCTTCGGGTTGTAGCCGCCGCTGTACCAGTACTTGCCCTGCTTGCTCATGGTGTAGAGCGAGTCGACGTCGATCTGCTGCTTGCGCACGATGTAGTAGTCGGCAATCAGGATGCCGAACAGCGGCCCGATGAACGAACCCAGCACGTCGAGCGTGTAGTGAATGACCTCGGGGCTGTTGTAAAGGTTCCAGGGCGTGAGAAACACCGAACCCACCGCGGCGATCATGCCGCCCGTGCGCCAGCTGATGTGCTGCGGCGCCACGTTCGAGAAGTCGAAGGCCGGCGACACGAAGTTGGCCACGATGTTGATGCCGATGGTCGCGATCATGAAGGTCAGCGCGCCCAGCACGACGGCGGTGGTGCTGTCGATCTTGCCCACGGTGTGCACCGGGTCGGTGATCAGTTCACCAAAAACGGGCAGCGTGGCGGCCGTGGTGATCACGGTCAGCAGCGAGAAGAACACGAAGTTGATCGGCAGGCCCCAGAAGTTGCCCTTCTTCACCGCGTCGAAGCTCTTGCCGTAGCGCGAGAAGTCGCCGAAGTTGAGCATCGGGCCGCTGAAGTAGCTCACCACCAGCGCAATGGCCGAGAGCATCACGGGCAGCGCGTCCCAGCCCTGGAACTTGATGCCGCCCAGGTTCAGGTCGATGTTGCTCCAGCCGGCCTTCCACACCAGCCAGCCGCACAGCACGGCCATCACCACGTACACGGCCGGGCCCGCCCAGTCGATGAACTTGCGAATCGCTTCCATGCCGTGCCAGAACACGAAGGCCTGCAGCACCCACATGACCATGAACGCCACCCAGCCCAGGGCCGAGAGGCCGACGAAGCCATGCTGCGCGACATCGGCATATGGCGCCAGGCTCGGCGCCATGTGCAGCGCCAGCACCATGAAGGCGGCCGACGCCAGGTACGTTTGCACGCCGTACCACGCCACCGCGATCAGCCCGCGGATGATGGCCGGGATGTTGGCGCCCAGCACGCCGAACGAGGCGCGGCACACCACGGGGTAGGGCACGCCCGTCACCTGGCTGGGCTTGGCCACCAGGTTGCAGAAGAACTGCACGATCACGATGCCCACCAGCAGCGACACCAGCACCTGCCAGCTCGACAGGCCCAGCGCGAACAGGCTGCCGGCCGTGATGTAGCCGCCCACGCTGTGCACGTCGGACATCCAGAACGCAAAGATGTTGTATTGACCCCAGGTCTGCTTCTTGAGCGGCGCGAGGTCCTCGTTGGTCAGGCGCGGGTCGTAGCCCGGCTTGATGAGGGCGTTCGATTCCGCGTGCGGCGCGATGCCGGCTTCGCTGGCCCCGGCGGGGGCATGGCTGGCGACTGTGCTCATGGTCTTTCCTCGTGCATGGTTGGGATGAGGGACTTTTTGACGCAAATTTCGCGCCGTCTTTATGGGTGCGTTATTTGTATACAAAAATTGAACTCAATCAAGACCATGCGGGGAATCATATATCCGTAGATTCCCTGATGTATGCCGGGCGGAGGTGAGGCCCGAGCGACCCCCACGGAGGAACTAAACCATTACAATTGCGAACGGTTCGCATTTCAGTCGTTCCAAGCCCGCCTTCCAGAACTGCCCTCCATGCCCGCGGCCGGACCTTCCGTCACCCCCATCGAAGCGCTCTACAGCGACCACCACGGCTGGTTGCTGGCGTGGCTGCGCCGCCGCCTGGGCGACGCCTGCGATGCGGCCGACCTGGCGCACGACACCTTCGTGCGGCTCATGGTGTCCTCGCGCACCGCCCCGCTCGGCGACGAGCCGCGCGCGTTCCTGACGCACGTCGCCAAGGGGCTGGTGGCGGACCATTGGCGCCGGCGCGAGGTGGAGCGCGCCTACCTCGAGGCGATTGCGCACCTGCCCGAGCCGCAGGCGCCGTCGCCCGAAGCCCGCATGCTCATCATCGAATCGCTGCTGCGCATCGAGGCGATGCTCGCCAGCCTTCCGGCGCGCACGCGGCAGGTCTTCCTGCTCGCGCAGTTCGACGAGCTCACGCTCGCACAGATCGCCGAGCGCGTGGCCATGCCCGTGATCACGGTGCGCCGCCACATCCACAAGGCGCTGGTCGCCTGCATGTCGGTTGCCTGAGCGGCACACGGCCCGAACGCGATGAACCGCCAGCCGCCGCTGCAGGCCCACGCCGCGCCCGACCCCGCGCTGCTGAGCGAAGCCGCCGATTGGCTCCTGACCCTGCGCTACGGCGACGACGCTGCGCGTGCGCAGGCCAACTTCGAACGCTGGCGCCAGCAGAGCCCCGCGCACGGCCAGGCCTGGGCGCGGGCCGAGGCGATGCTGGGCGTGTTCGCGCAAGTGCCGCCCGACATCGGCAAGGACACCTTCCAGGCCCTGCAAAGACCCAACCGCCGGCGCGGCATGGGCATGCTGGGCGCGCTGCTGCTGGCCGCGCCGGCCGGCTGGCTCGCATGGCGCCACATGCCCTGGCGCGAGTGGCGCGCCGACGTCGCCACGGCCACCGGCGAGCGCAAGTCGATGGTGCTGGCGGACGGCTCGCAGCTGGTGCTCAACACCGCCAGCGCGGTCGACATCG
>NZ_CALRZC010000249.1:0-11800 GCF_943372545.1 Variovorax sp. YR752
GGCACCGGCCTGGGCCTCGCCATTGCGCATCAGCTGGCCATGGCCATGGGCGCCGAACTCACGCTGCACAACCGCGCCGAAGGCGGGCTCGAGGCGCGGCTGGCGTTGGCCGCCGCGCCGGTCCGCTGAAGCCAATCCAACACCTTTCACACCATGCTCATCCTCCTCATCGCCTGCCTGGGCGGGGTGCTCACGATCCTGAGCCCCTGCATCCTGCCGGTGCTGCCCTTCGTGTTCGCGCGCGCCGACCGTCCGTTCCGCTCGCACGGCCTGCCGATGCTCGTGGGCATGGCGCTGGCCTTTGCCATGGTCGCCACGCTGGCCGCGGTGGGCGGCGGCTGGGTCGTCACGCTCAACGAATACGGGCGCTACGCCGCGATGGCCTTGCTCGCGCTGTTCGGTGCGACGCTGCTGTTCCCGCGCGTGGCCGACCGCCTGAGTCGGCCGCTCGTGGCGCTGGGCTTGCGCATGTCCGACGCGCAGGGCTCGGCGTTTTCACCGCTGTGGCTGGGCGTGGGCACGGGCCTGCTCTGGGCGCCGTGCGCGGGGCCGATCCTCGGGCTGATCCTGACGGGCGCGGCGCTCAACGGCGCGAGCGT
The DNA here is from genome assembly GCF_943372545.1 of Variovorax sp. YR752. NCBI lineage: Bacteria > Pseudomonadati > Pseudomonadota > Betaproteobacteria > Burkholderiales > Comamonadaceae > Variovorax > Variovorax sp. YR752. The sequence continues at coordinate 600 of NZ_CALRZC010000249.1, forward strand.
CGGCACCTCGCTGCTGCTGCTCGCCTATGCCGCCGGCGCGTGCACGTCGCTCGCGGTGGCGCTGCTGTCGGGCGGTCGATTGCTCGCAGCGCTGAAGCGCACGCTGCCGACTGGCGAAAGGGTGCGGCGCATCGCCGGCGCGGCGGTGCTGGCAGGCGTCGGCGCCATCGCGCTGGGGCTGGACACCGGCTGGCTCGCGCGCCTGTCGCTGGGCACCACGTCGGCACTGGAGCAGGCGCTGGTCGACACGCTCCGCAAAGACACGCCGCAGGCGCAGCGCGCAGACACCGGCTTCATGCGCGTCTCGGACGCTCGCCCGGCGCCGGTGCCCGCGCACAACCTCCGCGTCGAAGGCCACCTGCCGTCGCTGGCCGGCGCGACCGGGTGGATCAACTCGCCGCCGCTCACGCCCGAGGCCCTGCGCGGCAAGGTGGTGCTGGTCGACTTCTGGACCTACTCGTGCATCAACTGCCTGCGCACACTGCCCTACGTGCGCGCGTGGGCCGACAAGTACAAGGGCGCGGGCCTGGTCGTCCTCGGCGTGCATGCGCCGGAGTTCGCGTTCGAGAAGAACCCGGCCAACGTGCGCAAGGCCGTGAAGGACCTGGGCATCGGGTTCCCGGTGGCGCTGGACAACGACTTCGCCATCTGGCGTGGCTTCGACAACCAGGCCTGGCCGGCGTTCTACTTCGTCGATGCGCAGGGGCGCATCCGCCATCACCAGTTCGGTGAGAACCGCTACGACAAGGCCGAGCAGGTCATCCAGCAGCTGCTGGCCGAGGCCGGGCAGGCCAGCAATGTCGCCGCTGGATTGGTGGCGCCGCTGGGGCAGGGCACCCAGGCCGCGCCCGGCGCCGAGCCGGCACAGTCTGGTGAAACCTACCTGGGCCATGCCCGTGCGCACGGCTTTGCGTCGCCCGGCGGCATCGCGCGCGACCGTGCGAAGGCCTACGAGCCCGCGGCTTCATCGCTGCGCACCAACCAGTGGGCGTTGGGCGGCGACTGGACCGTGGAAGCCGAGCGTGCTGTGCTGAACCGTGCCAACGGCCGCATCGCCTACCGCTTCAAGGCGCGCGACCTGCACCTGGTGCTGGGGCCGATGGCCGACGGCAAGCCGGTGCGTTTCACGGTGCGGGTCGACGGCCAGCCGCCGCTGGCGGACCACGGCGCGGACACCGATGCCCAGGGCCATGGCGTGGTCGATGCACAGAAGCTGTACCAGCTGGTGCGGCAGTCGGCGGGCGGCAGGGAGCGGTTGTTCGAGATCGAGTTTCTCGACGCGGGCGCGCAGGCCTACGCGTTCACCTTCGGGTGAGCGCGGCCGACGTCAGGGCGCGACGCGCGCAGCGTTGACGGCCCGGCAGGTGTCGACTTCCAGTCGCGTGGGCAGCGCAAAGCAGCGGGCGTCCGCCTCGCGCGCAACGGCTTCGCGCAGTTGCCGCTCCTGCGCGGTTTCCACCTGCAGCTCGACGAGCCATTTCATGAGCAGCGCCATCACGATCAGCAGCACGACCGAGGCCGCGAGCAAGGTCGTGCGCCAGCTCTGGACGCGGAAGACGGAAGCGTTGGACGTGCTCATGTCTTGACCCTCAGCGCGACAGCTGCGGAAAGATCCAGAGGCTCATGCCGAGCACCACGCCCGCGCCGAGCGACATGGCCGCCGCGGTCGCGAACAGGCAGGCCACGACCAGGCTCGGAACGACCACCGACATGCTCAGGAACGCGATGGCCACGAGCACGTACGCCAGCACTGGCAGCAGCGCGATGTAGGCCGGCCGCGAGGTGCCGGCCGGCAGTTCGTCGGGCGTCATGTCACGCAGAAACGGGTTCAGCATGGCGGGCGATCAGCAGTTGCCCTTCTTGGCCTGGCCCGGCGGGCAGAAGTTGCCGCCCTTGTGCGCGGGCGCGGGCTCCGCACGCGGTGGCGCGTGGTGGTGCACACAGGCGCTCATGAGAACGGATGCCGCCAGCGCGAGCATCACGGTGATCGTGGATTTGGTGGATTGGGTCATGGGAACTCCCTGGTTTGATTTGTTATGCACCTCGGGTGCTTCGGGGCTGGACAATAGTTGTCTCATTAACAATCCCACAGGGAAATGCTCACATTTGTGAGCGAATTGAAGGGGGTGCGGTCAATCTCCGTGCGGGATTGCGCAGTACTTCACACCTGTGCGGCCGACCGGCCGCCGCCGCAGAACCGCTACATTGCATGCCCCATGGACCGACTCGACAACATAGAGACCTTCGTGCGGGTCGCACAGACCCAGAGCTTTGCCGAGGCCGCGCGTCAGATGCGGGTGTCGAAGTCGGTGGTGACCAGCCGCGTGAAGCAGTTCGAAGACCATGTCGGCGCGCCGCTGTTCCACCGCAGCACGCGCGTGGTCCGGCTCAGCGACGTGGGGCAGGCCTTCCTGCGCGACTGCGTCGAGCTGGTCGGCCGGGCCAACAACATCATGGACCAGATGCGCGACGCCAAGGACGGGCCCACCGGCACGCTGCGCGTGCATGCGCTCACCGGTTTCGTGCTGGGGCATTTCGCGACGCTGCTGCGGGCCTTCCAGGTGAGCTTTCCGGATATCCACCTCGAACTCATCGTGAGCGACGCGGTGGTCGATCCGGTGAAGGCGGGCGTCGATTGCGCGCTGCAGATTTTTCCGGCGGCGTCGACCGAGCTGGTGTCGCGCCCGCTGTTTCCGGTGCGCCGCGTGTTCTGCGCCACGCCCGAGTACCTGGGCGCGCACGGCCGGCCCGCGAGCCCGCGCGAGCTGCACAAGCACACGCTCGGCCTGTACTCGGGCTACCCCACGCGCGACCGCTGGACCTTTCACCACGCCGGTGAGCAGGTCACGATGTACATGAGCGCCGCGCTGCTCACCAACAGCGTCCACCTGCTGCGCGAATACGCCATGGAGCACGCCGGCATCGTCTGCCTGCCGACGCTGGTGGCCGGCGAGGCGATCCTGCGCGGCGAGCTGGAAGTGGTGCTGCCGGCGCACCAGCTGTCGTCGTTCTCGCTCAGCGCGGTGTACGCGGGCACCTCGCGCAATGCGTTCAAGTTGCGGCTCTTCATCGAGCACCTGACCCAGGCGTTCTCGAAGGTGCCGCCGTGGGACGCGGCCATGATCGAACGGGGCCTGCTGCCGCCGGGCCTGATCTCGGACGCCTGACGCGAGCGCCGTCCGTTCCGGGGTAAACCCTGTGCATTGAACGGATTTGCCGAACAATGCGGCCCGCGTTTCGGGCCTACCGCTGTGGCCCTTCGTTTCCTACAGTGCAGACATCGCAGCCGCCACGCTGCATCGTCCGGCACCTCAGGAGACACCATGACCGTCGCATACCAGACCCGCTTCGGGTCCCTCAAGCATTTCGAGAAGGGCCATGTCGAGCCGATCGACGACGACGTGCGCCACTACGCGTTCTCCAACTGCTTCGAGATCGCCAGCATCAGCGCACCGTACGAGAAGGTCGTGTTCGGCCAGAACCAGATCTACGTGCTGGAAACGCTGCGCGCCGAAGGCCCCTCGCCCTGGTACACGAGCGCGCACGACGAGTTCGCACTGGTGATGGACGGCGAGGTCGAAGTGCACCTCGTGCAGCTCGATGCGGCCCAGACCGTGGCCGACACCGAGAAGAACGGCGCCGTGCTTGTGAAGGGCGAACCCCAGGGCAAGAAGATGGGCTGGATGAAGCTCTCGCGCGGCCACCAGGGCCTGCTGCCGAAGAACACGGCCTACCAGTTCCGCGTGGCCGGCGACCCCGGCGTGATCGTGCTGCAGACCTGCAAGGGCGACCTCTCCGTAGAGAAGTGGGCCGACATCTGCCAGACGCACTGAATCCGCCATCCAGGAGCCACACCATGAACGCACCCGCAGAACTCGCCAAGGTCCTCGCATCGCAGCCCGACGCCACGCTCGGCTACAAGAATTTTTCGCTCGGCAGCTTCGGCTTCCGCCGCGACGAGTACTTTGCCCACATCACCTGGAAGACCCGTGACGGCCGTCCCATGAGCCACACCATGGACGCCGGCAGCTACCTGCGTGCGCTGATGCGCGACGTGGCCTGGGGCTTCTTCTACGGCTGGGTCAACTTCGACAACGTGTTCGGCACCATCAACCACTACGACTCGGTCGACCTGTACGCCGGCAGCTTCAACGGCACCATGAAGGACGCGGGCATCGACCTGCTCGAGAACTTCCCCACCGCGCAGATCCGCGCCACCTTCGAGGCCATGCTCGACGACTGGACCAACGAGAGCTTCGACCCTTTCGCCGCGCCGCAGGAAACCGGCTCGGCCTACGGCCGCAAGAGCGGCAACAACACCGCCAAGATCACCCGGGCGCGCGAGCTGGCCAAGCGCTGCGTGGGCCTGAAGGGCGACCTCGACCTGCGCAGCGACGAACGCGGCGCGCCCATCAACCGTGCTTTTGCCGACGTGCCGCAGGCCCAGCCCGAGCTGCACCCCGAGCCCGGCTTCGAGAACGAGGTGCACGCCTTCAACCTCTTCGGCTTTTTGAGCCGTTCGCAGGTGACGTGGAACCCGAGCTTCACTTCGGTGGTGAAGCACAGCTACATGTGCCCGACAACCGAAGAGCACATCCTGCCGATCATCCACGGCAACGACCGCGTCGAGTGGTTCTTCCAGATGACCGACGAGATCCACTGGGACTGCGGCGACAAGAACACCGGCAAGCCCATGGCCCGCGTGATCATGAAGGCCGGCGACATGGCCGCCATGCCCGCCTACTGCCGCCACCAGGGCTTCAGCCCCAAGCGCTCGATGCTGCTGGTGTGGGAGAACGGCTCGCCGAGCCTGGTCTTCGAGATCCAGAAGGGCGAGTCGCCCGAGATTCCGGTCGAGTTCTGAGCGGCCGGCCCGCCTCCTTTTTTCCTCCGCCACCCATCCATCCAACCCTCCCCGCGCGGGAGGGCGAGGAGAACCCATGCCTGCTCTTTCCATCCGCCACCAGCTTTTCATCGACGGCCGTTTTGTCGATGCCGAATCCGGTGAGACGCTCGCCACGCTGAACCCGCACGACAACACGCCCATCGCCCAGGTCGCGCTGGCCGGCAAGGCCGACGTCGACAAGGCCGTGGCCGCCGCGAAGCGTGCGTTCCCGAAGTGGAGCCGCATGGCCGCCGCCGACCGCGGCCGCATCCTGCTGAAGCTGGCCGACCTCATCGAGGCCAACGGCGAAGAGCTCGCGCGGCTCGAATCGCTCGACACCGGCCACCCGATCCGCGACTCGCGCCGGCTCGACGTGCCGCGCACCGCCGCGTGCTTTCGCTACTTCGGCGGCATGGCCGACAAGTTCCAGGGCGAAACCATTCCGGTGGAAGAGGGATTTCTCAACTACACGCTGCGCGAGCCCGTCGGCATCGTCGGGCAGATCGTGCCGTGGAACTTTCCGCTCATGTTCACGAGCTGGAAGATGGCGCCCGCGCTCGCGGCCGGCAACTGCATCGTGATGAAGCCGGCCGAGATCACGCCGCTCAGCTCGCTGCGCATCGCCGAGTTGATGGCCGAGGCGGGCGTGCCGCCCGGCGTGGTCAACATGCTGCCCGGCCTGGGCAGCGTGGCGGGCCAGTACATCGCAGAGCATCCCGAGATCGCCAAGATCGCCTTCACCGGCAGCACCGCCACCGGCCGGCGCATCGTGCAGGCCAGCGCGGGCAACCTGAAGAAGGTGCAGCTCGAGCTCGGCGGCAAGGGCCCCAACATCGTGTTCGAGGACGCGAACCTGCAGGCCGCCGTGAACGGCAGCGCCTGGGCCATCTTCCACAACCAGGGGCAGGCCTGCATTGCGGGCTCGCGGCTGATGCTGCACGAGAAGATCGCCGACGCATTCCTCGAACAGTTCATTCCGCTGGCCCAATCCATCCGCCTGGGCAACCCGCTCGACGAGAACACCGAGATGGGCCCGCTCACCAGCGCCCAGCATCGCGACCGCGTGCTGAGCTATGTCGAGGTCGCGCAGGCGCAGGGCGGCGAGGTGCTGGCCGGCGGCAGGTCGCCCGGCGGCGACCTTGCACAAGGCTGCTACGTCGAGCCGACCGTGGTGCGCGCCAAGTCGTACCAGGACCGCGTGGCGCAGGAAGAGGTGTTCGGCCCCTTCGTCACCGTGCTCACCTTCAAGAGCGACGAAGAAGCGATGCAGATCGCCAACGGCACCGACTACGGCCTGGGCAGCGGCTTGTGGACCAACAACCTGCAGCGCGCCCACAAGGTGGCGCGCGACCTGCACGCCGGCATGGTCTGGATCAACAGCTACAAGCGCGTGAACCCCGGCTCGCCCTTTGGCGGCGTGGGCCAGAGCGGCTACGGCCGCGAGATGGGCTTCGACGCGATGCGCGAGTACACGCAGGTCAAGAGCGTGTGGGTCAACGTCGACGCGCAGATTCCGCCGCACTTCGTGCGCTGAACGGAACGCGCCATGCACGACTTCATCCACACCACCCATCCGCAGCGCGTGGTGTTCGGCGCCGGTTCGCTGCGCCACCTGGCGCGCGAGATCGATGCGCTGGGCGCGAAGCGGGCGCTGGTGCTCTGCACGCCCGAGCAGCGCCCGCAGGCCGAGCGCGTGGCGGCGTCGCTCGGTGCGCAGGCGGCCGGCCTGTTCGACCGTGCCGTGATGCACGTGCCCGTCGAGACGGCGCGCGAGGCGCGTGACCTGGCGCGCCAGCTCGGCGCCGACTGCGCCGTGGCGCTGGGCGGCGGTTCCACCACGGGGCTGGGCAAGGCCATCGCGCTGGAGTCCGGGCTGCCGATCGTCGCCATTCCCACCACCTACGCGGGCAGCGAGATGACGCCGATCTACGGCCTCACCGAGAACGGCCTGAAGCGGACCGGCAAGGACCCGCGCGTGCTGCCGCGCACCGTGATCTACGACCCCGAGCTGTCGCGCACGCTGCCCGTGGGCCTGAGCGTGACGAGCGGTATCAACGCCATCGCGCACGCGGCGGAAGGGCTGTATGCGCAGGACAGCAACCCAGTGATGGACCTGATGGCCGAGGAGGGCATTGCCGCACTTGCACGCGCACTGCCCGCCATCCGCGTTCAGCCCGACGACCTGGCGGCGCGCTCCGACGCGCTCTACGGCGCCTGGCTCTGCGGCGGCGTGCTCGGCGCGGTGGGCATGGCCTTGCACCACAAGCTGTGCCACACGCTGGGCGGCAGCTTCAACCTGCCGCACGCCGAGGTGCACACGGTGGTGCTGCCGCATGCGCTCGCGTTCAACGCGCAGGCCGCGCCGCGTGCCATGGCGCGCATCGCGCGCGCGCTCGGCGGCGTGTCGGCACCGGCGGCGGTCTATGCGCTGGCACGCGACAACGGCGCGCCGGTGGCGCTGAAGGACATCGGCATGCGCGCCGCCGACCTCGATCGCGCGGCCGACATCGCCGTCTCCAACCCCTACTGGAACCCGCGGCCCTTCGGCCCGGCCGAGCGCGACGCGATCCGCGCGCTGCTGCAGCGCGCCTTCGACGGCGAGCCGCCGGGTTAGCCCACGGCGCGGGCACAGACACACACACGAACAACGAAGGAGACAGCCATGACATTCAACCGCAGACAGTTCACGCAGGCCACCGCCGCACTCGTGGCCTCGGGCGCCACACCGCTGGTGTTCGCCGCCGACACGCTCAAGATCGGCTACGTGTCGCCGCAGACCGGGCCGCTCGCGCCCTTCGGCGAGGCCGACAAATGGGTGATCGAGCAGATGAAGGTCGCCTTCAAGGACGGCATCTCCGTCGGCGGCAAGAAGTACGCCGTGCAGATCGTGCTGAAGGACAGCCAGTCGAACCCCAACCGCGCGGGCGAGGTGGCGAACGACCTGATTCTGAAGGACAAGGTCGCGCTGGTGCTCACGGCCGGCACGCCCGAGACCGCCAACCCGGTGAGCGATGCCTGCGAACTCAACGAGGTGCCGTGCATCTCCAGCGTGGTGCCGTGGCAGCCGTGGTTCTTCGGCCGCAAGGGCGACCCGGCCAAGGGCTTCAACTGGACCTACCACGTGTTCTGGGGGCTCGAGGACGTCATCGCCACCTTCACTGCCGGCTGGAAGACCGTGGCCACCAACAAGAAGGTCGGCGGCCTGTTCCCCAACGACGGCGACGGCAATGCCTGGGGCGACAAGGAGCTGGGCTTTCCGAAGCCGCTCGCGCAGATGGGCTTCACGCTCACCGACCCCGGCCGCTTCCAGAACGGCACGCAGGACTTCAGCGCGCAGATCGCGGCCTTCAAGCGCGACAACGTCGAGATCGTCACCGGCGTGGTGATCCCGCCCGACGCCAAGACCTTTCTCACGCAGGCGCGCCAGCAGGGCTTCAAGCCCAAGGTGATCACGCTCGGCAAGGCGTTGCTGTTCCCGGGTGCCATCGAGGCCTTGGGCGAGCTGGGCGATGGTCTCTCGACCGAGGTGTGGTGGAGCCCGTCGCATCCGTTCAGCTCCAGCCTCACGCAGCAAAGCGCCAAGGCGCTGGCCGAGGCCTACGAGGCCGGCACGAAGAAGCAGTGGACGCAGCCCATCGGGTTCGCGCATGCGCTGTTCGAGGTGGCGGCGAACGCGCTGTCGCGTGCCAAGTCGCTGAAGGCCGGCGACGTGCGCGACGCCGTGGCCGCGACCTCGATCAACTCCGTGGTCGGCCCCGTGAAGTGGGGTGGCCAGGGCCCGTTCAAGAACGTCAGCAAGACGCCGCTGGTGCTCGGCCAGTGGGGTAAGGGCAAGCAGCGCAAGATGGAGCTGACGCTGGTGAACAACGAGGCCGCGAAAGCGATTCCCACCGGCGGCGCGCTGCGCCTGCTCTGAGTGGCCGTTGCCATGACGCTGCTGGCATTGCATGGGGTGAGCAAGTCCTTCGGGGCGCTCAAGGTCACGGACGGCATCACGCTGTCGGTGACCGAGGGCGAGACGCTGGGCATCCTCGGGCCCAACGGCGCGGGCAAGACCACGCTGTTCAACCTGATCTCGGGCGACGCGCGCGTCGACGCCGGCCGCGTGGAGTACGCGGGCCGCGACGTGACACGGCTGCGCCCGCACCAGCGCTGTCGCGCCGGCATCGGCCGCAGCTACCAGGTGCCGCAGCCCTTCGGCCACATGAGCGTGTTCGAGAACCTCGTCACCGCCGCCTGCTTCGGCGGCCAGCAGTCCGAGCGCGAGGCGTGGGAGACGGCGTACGAGGTGCTGGGCCAGACCGGCCTGGCGGCACACGCCAACAAGCCGGCCGGCGGGCTCACGCTGCTCGACCGCAAGCGGCTCGAGCTGGCGCGCGCGCTCGCGACCAAGCCGCGCCTGCTGCTGCTCGACGAAATCGCGGGCGGGCTCACCGAGCCCGAGGCGGCCGTGCTGGTGGCGGAACTCAAGCGCATCAAGGCGCGCGGCGTGACCATGATCTGGATCGAGCACGTGGTGCATGCGCTCCTGTCGCTGGCCGACCGGCTGTTCGTCATCAACTTCGGGCAGCAGCTCGCGGAAGGCCCGCCGCGCGCGGTGATGAACGACCCGGAGGTGCGGCGCGTGTACATGGGGATCGAGGCATGACTGCGACCTGTCTTCGCATGGCTCCTTCCCCTTCCGGGGGAAGGTTGGGATGGGGGCACGACGGCGCCGGTTTCGCCGCGGCGCCTCATCGAACGCCGCTGGCCCCCACCCCAGCCCTCCCCCGGAAGGGGAGGGGGAAAAGACCATGACTGCACTGCTCGACACCCACGGCCTTCTGGCCTTCTACGGCGATGCGCAGGCGCTGTTCGGCATCGACTTCACGCTGTCGGCCGGCGAGCTGGTGGCGATCATCGGCGCCAACGGCGCGGGCAAGTCGACCTTTCTCAAGAGCCTCACGGGGCTGCTGCGCGCGCCGTCCGAAGCGATCCGCTTCAAGGGCGCGCCCATCGGCGGCCTCCCGCCCGGCGAGATCGTGCGGCGCGGCCTGGCGATGGTGCCGGAAGGCCGGCGCCTGTTCCCGAGCCTGAGCGTGGAAGAGAACCTGCTGATGGGCGCCACGCCGCGCCGCGCGGGGCCGTGGAACCTGCAGCGGCTGTACGGCCTGTTCCCGATCCTGGCCGAGAAGCGGCGCCAGCCTGCCACCTCGCTGTCAGGCGGGCAGCAGCAGATGGTGGCGCTGGGCCGAGCGCTCATGAGCAACCCCGAGCTGCTGCTGTGCGACGAACTGTCGCTCGGCTTGGCGCCGGTCGTCATCCGCGAGATCTATGCGGCCATGCCGGCCATCACGGGGGAGGGCATGACGGTCGTGATCGTGGAGCAGGACGTGCGCATGGCGCGGCAGGTGTCGCAGCGCGTGTACTGCTTCCAGGACGGGCGCGTGTCGCTCACGGGGCGCTCCGACGAACTCACGGCCGAGCAGATATCGCAAGCCTATTTCGGCAGCGTCGGCATCGAGGACTCCCATGCTTGAAACCCTGCTCCAGGGCGTGCTGCTCGGCGGTCTCTACACGCTGTTCGCGCTCGGCCAGTCGCTGATGTTCGGCGTCATGCGGCTGACCAACACCGCGCAGGGCGACTTCATCATCCTGGGCGCCTTCGCGGTGATCGCCGGCGTCTCGATGACCGGTGCCGCGGTGCCGTGGCTGGTGGTGCTCGCGGTGCTGCCGCTGGCCTTCGGCTTCGGCTACCTGCTGCAGCGCCATGTGCTCAACGGCACGCTGGGCAAGGACCCGCTGCCTTCGCTGGTCGTGACCTTCGGCCTGTCGATCGTGATCCAGAACCTGCTGCTGGAGCTGTTCTCGGCCGACCCGCGCGCCATCGAGGTCGGTGCGCTGGCCACCGCGTCGGTGCCGCTGGGCGATGCACTGGCGCTGGGCGCACTGCCGCTGGTGATCCTGGCGGTCGCGGTGGCGGCCACGGCCGTGATGCAGTGGATGTTCGCGCGCACGCCGCTGGGCCGCACCTTCCGCGCGGTGTCCGACGACCGCGAGATCGCCGAGCTGATGGGCCTGAAGGCCAAGCAGGTCTACGCGCTGGCCACGGGCATCGCCTTCGTGCTGATCGCCATCGCCGGTGCGCTGCAGGGCATGCGCACCACGGTGTCGCCGTCGGACGGCCCGCTGCTGCTGCTGTTCGCCTTCGAGGCCGTGATCATCGGCGGCATGGGCTCGTTCTGGGGCACGCTGGCCGGCGCCATGATTTTGGGCATCGCGCAGCAGATCGGTTTTCGCATCGACCCGGGCTGGGGCATCTGGTTCGGCCATCTCG
>NZ_CALRZC010000250.1:0-11653 GCF_943372545.1 Variovorax sp. YR752
CCGAGCCGCCGAGCGCGCGGCTGCGCGAGGTCTCGCCGCGGAACAGGCGGTCGAAGAGCCGCGAAATCTCTTCCTCGGGCACGCCCGGCGCGCTGTCGTCGAACACCAGCGTGAGGCAGTTTCCGGTCCATGCGCCTTCGACGGTCGCATCGATGCGCAGTGTGCCGCCGGCATCGGTGTAGGCCAGCGTGTTCTCGAGCAGGTTCATGAAGACCTGGTGCAGCCGGTGTGCATCGCCGTCGATCACCGGCTGGGCCGAGGCGGCGATGCGGTCGATGGCGTCGCGATCGACCGCGATGCCGCGCTGCGTGAAGCGGTCGCGCGTGTGGTCGAGCGCCTCCTTCAGCAGCGACAGCGGATACACCGGCGCCTTCAGCAGGTCGCTCTGGGGCTCGCGCATGCTGCTGCGCAGGTCGTCGACCAGCTGGCCGAGACGGATCACCTGCCGGTGCATGCGCAGCGCGGTGCGTTCGTCGAAGGTGCGCACGCCGTCTTGCAGTGCTTCGATCTCCGCGCGCATCGCCGCCAGCGGCGTGCGCAGCTCGTGCGCCGCGTCGGCCAGCCAGGCACGGCGCGAGGCTTCGACGGTGTCCAGGCGCTGCGCCATGTCGTTGAAGGTCTTGCCCAGCAGCGCGAGTTCGTCCGATCCGTGGACCGCGACGCGCGTCGAGAGCCGCCCGCGCGCCACGTCTTGCGCGGCCTGCGTGAGCGCATCGATCGGCTTGAACCAGCGGCGTGCGAGCAGCCACGACAGGGCCAGCGCGAAGGCCAGGCCGCACAACCCCGTGAGTGCGATCACGCCCGATTGCTGCGCAAGAAAGGCGCGGTCGGCCTCACTTTCGAGGCCCTGCACCGGGGCCAGCGCGAGGTAGCCGACGACGGTGCGCCCGCGTCGGATGGGCAGGCGCGCGGCGGTGGCCAGGTCGAGGGTGGCGCCGACCACCCAGGCACCTTGCGCGTCGAGCAGGGCGAGGCGGCGGTAGATCGAATCGGGCGGGCCCGACAGGCCGGGAAAGAAGCCCGGTGGTGGCATCGCGAAGCGCCGGGGCAGCAGGTCGAGCTGTGGTGGCGGGGGCGGCGGCGAGGCGGTGTTCGAGAGGCCACTGGAGGACTCGGCCTGCTGCGCGTTGTCGCCTGACGTGCGGCGCTCGTACCAGGGAGGCAGGCGCCGGTCGTCGGGCGTGGTGGCGCCGTCGATCACCAGCGCCAGCTGGCCCATCTGCAGGCGGTGCCAGGCTTCGTCGTTGTCGCGCAGCTTCTTCCAGTCGCCGTTGGCGGTGTAGTGCTTCAGCAGGAGCTGAGAGAGCCAGTCCATGCGGCGGATCTCGATCTCGGCCACGTAGGCGCCCAGGCCCCGCTGCAGCGCGACGATCGAAAAGCCCACGAAGCTGAGCAGCAGCACGATCAGCAGGGCGGCCAGCGCCAGGAAGATCTTGCGGGAGAGTGTCAGGCGCGGCATGGACTCGGCGGCGGAGGCATGGCCGCATTCTGCGGCATGCGTTTCGGGGGCGGGGACGGCATAGGCAAGCCGTCGATCATGGCGCCGGATTGGGGAGGAATCTGGGAGAGGCCGCCTGGCAGCACCTCTCCCACATTTCTCCCGATTCGGATCGCACGATGCGGGCCATGACACCGGACACGCACCGCTCCCGCCCGACCCTTGCCTTCCACGCGCTGGCCGCCGCCGCGCTCGCCTGGGCCCCGCCAGGGCTAGCGGCGCCCGCGGCGACACCGCCGGCCGACACCGGCATCGACCTGCTGCTGTTCCTGCTGGCGGCGCTGTTCTGGGTCGTCGCGCATGTGTGGACGCTGCTCGTGGTCTGGGCCGAGGCGCGGGCCTCGGGCGTGCGAGCACCTGCCAAGAAGGAGGCTGCCCATGGCCGATGAAGCGATCGGGCGCCGGGGCCTGCTGGCCGCGATCGGTGCGGCGGGCCTGGCCGCGTCCGCCCCCGGGGCCGCTGCAGCAGCGCAGAAGCTCCCGCTGACCGCCCAGACCACCGAGGGCCCGTACTACCTGGACCTCGCGAACTTCCGCATCGACCTGACCGACGGCCGCGAGGGCGTGCCGCTCGATGTGCGCCTGCGCGTGCTCGATGCCGCCGGGCGCCCGCTGCGCGGCCTGCGCACCGACCTGTGGCACTGCGACGCGCAGGGCAACTACTCGGGCTTCGGCGGGCAGGGCGACGACCGCACGCGCGGCTTCGAAGGCCAGGCCTTCCTGCGCGGCAGCCAGCGCACCGACCGCGACGGCCAGGCCGTGTTCGCCACGCTCTACCCGGGCTGGTACGCGGGGCGCACCACGCACATCCACGTCAAGGTGCACCACCGCGAGCGCGCCGTGCTCACGACGCAGTTCTTCCTGCCCGATGCGCTCAGCGAGTTCCTCTACACGCAGGTCTCCAGCTACCAACGCGCGCGGCTGCGCGACACGCTCAACAGCGCCGACGGCATTGCGCTGCGGGCCGGCGACACGGTGCTGGGTGCGGTGCGTGAGGAAGGCCGGCGCTATGTCGCGCTGCTCACGCTGGTGATCGACCCCGCCGCGCGCCCGGTGACCGAACGCCCGCCGCAGCCCGGCACGGGGCCGGCGCCCGTGGGCGGCTTGCGGCCGATGCGGCCGCGCACGCTCGAAGGCCTCGCCCGCACTCGCGCGCTGGTGCCGCCGCGCACCGAAGGCTGAGCGGTGTTGCGCATGCCGCTCCCGTCCGCCGCACCCGGTCACTGGTGGGTGACGCCACGCGCCGCGATGCGCGCGCTGGCGCACACCTGCGCGGGCTGCCTGGCCTTCTGCAGCCTGGCGCTGGGCATCAGCGTCGCAGCACGCGGCGCCTGTGCGGAAGCCCGGCAGGTCGAGGTGCGCAACTCGCGCCTGGCGACGCTGGCGCCGATCATGCAAAGCCGCCAGGAAAACCGCACGCCGCGCGGCCACGGCCCCTGCAAGGCCAGGGCCGCCCTCAGCCCGGCCGTTCCGCGAAGCTGAACCCCACGCCATAGACCGAGCGAATCCAGCCGTGCGTGGGCGACACGGCCGCGAGCTTACGCCGCAGGTTCTTGATGTGCCCGTCGACCGCGCGCTCGTTCACGTCGAGCGCTTCGGGGAACGCCGCTTCGAGCAGCTTGCTTTGCTCTTGTCCCCAAGCATCGGGTCGTAGTTCTCTATATCGGGGTGTTGAATCGGATGCGTGGTTGATGGAGAACGGGGATGGAGCGCACGAAGATTCACAATCTTGGACGTAGAGCCGACGATGCCGAAAAGTGGCCGGTGCGCCGCGATGTGTCAAGCTTGGCGTGCGATCGACAAGTTATCGTCGGCGCAATTCGACTCAGGCCTTAATGCTTTTCAGTTTCTCGATGACCGTTGTTGCGTTGCGGGGCTGCGACGTGTAGCACATTGCCGACTTGTCATATGTCCTATTGGAAATAGCGATGGCTTGATTGGGTGCAAGGTCCAAGTCGAGCAGCCAGACGGCCACAATGGCGTTGCCGACGACCGGGTCGGCTAGCTTCTTCGGGTCCAGCTTGATGCTGAGCAAATAGGGCCGTCGAGCCCCCTTCGAATCTGACAAGAGGACCGCCATACCGAGAAAAGGCAAAGGCGTTTCGCCGGAGGAAAAGTAGCTTGCGAAGCAACCCGCCGCCGCAACCGGCAGATTTTCAAGCGGTATCGATTGGAGGCCAGTCAAGCTTGCGTCTCGAGGGACTGCGCTGACTAACTCCGGTACATCGCCAGCCCACGTGACGTTGCTATTCAACCCCTGGAACGCACTCCTAAGTCCTGCGGTGTGACTGAAGCCCTTGCTGATAAGTGCATTACGCAGTTCCACGAGGAACGCTTCATGTTGTCTGGCAACAAAGGGCATATGGCCATTGGGCTGCTCGATGTCCTTGACCGTGTCGGGGACGAAGAAGACTGGAGGCCGAAGTACTGAGATGTCCTTCAGCAGTTCGCCGTCCGAAATGCATGCGCGGATGAACTCCATATTTGTTCGCCAGTCGCTCTTGGATTCGTCGAGTGCAGCCGCCATGATCAGAGCCGAATCATGGCGATTGAACCCTGCATTGAAGATCTTGGCCATAAGCTTTCTGCACGCCAGTGGAAAGTCTTTGCCGACCAACTGCGTGGCGAGTCCCGGTGCCTCAGAGCTCAATAATTGCTGGATGGAGGAGATCGTGCCGGCCAAGCCGCCTGAAGTGTCTTTGGGGTAGTTCAGGACGGAATAGGGCGTGGTAGCGATGTCGTCTCCTCTTACCGAGAATGCCTCGGAGTCATTTTGAATATCCGAATCTGCGAAGAAAACCGAGCGACGGGTATCCACAGTCACTTGGAAGCGGATGAGTTCCTTGACATCAGTTGGTTTCTGGTTGCTGCGCATCCGACTCAACGCCCCTTCCACCGATTCATTCATGCCCTTGTCGATGGAGGAAAGTTGGAAGGAAAACTCCAACTTTCCTTTAGACAGGTCGGCCCATTTGAAGGACAGAGGGAAGTCCTGATTGCTGGAGGAGCGAAAGGCCTCGTTCACGTGTTCACTGATGAGCTCCACAGCCGGTCCACCAGTAACATCCAATAATTGCGTGAAAGTGGTCGCTGCGCCGCCGGTGGCGTAGGCGGATGAGATTTTTAGAAGTGTTGTGAACGCCGAGGAAAGTTTCTCGCTGCGGTCCGTCTTTGATCGGAGTGCAATGCGGATATAGGGCTCTTCCATGGCTCCTGGCTTCGAAGCATCCAGCGAGGCAAGAATGGGGGCCAGTGGGACGAGTAGCACGTCAGGCTGAAAAACAGAATTGCAGAATTGACCGTTGTTGTTCCACTTGTAGTTGGCGATGGGGATCCATTTCTCGCTGGGGACGCCCTTGAACCCCCAGACGCGGGCGGCCAGAAAAACTTCTGATTCTTCCTGGAAGATCTTTCTCCAGAGATTCGATGCATTTGGCGATATGCAGCCTTTGTTTTGCGGATTGTCCACACTCGCCTTGATCGTCACATATCCCATATTGAACGGGGTTTGTGCCAGATAGGCTTTGGGTTTGGAACTGGTGGTTGCCTGCTGTACGAATCCAAAGACCGGTCCGGCCTGACAAAGCTCGGCGAGGAGGGTTAGAAATGCAATTCCGACCAAACGGGGAAACATCATGTTCTCTCTCCAATCTATGTGGAGCTCAAGTTTAGGAGCAAGGGATGTCAAGCTGGGGAATTTCTGTTGATGGACTTGATGAGCAGTCATAGGATGGTCTTGAGGTAATTGAGGCGGTACCTGTGCATGCTTAAAGGCATCGTCCGCATTCAGGTGTTGGTGCCGCCGCGTGGCCAGGGCCCCTGCAAGGCCAGGCCCGCCCTCAGCCCGGCCGCTCCGCGAAGCTGAACCCCACGCCGTAGACCGAGCGAATCCAGCCGTGCGAGGGCGACACGGCCGCGAGCTTGCGGCGCAGGTTCTTGATGTGCCCATCGACCGCGCGCTCGTTCACGTCGAGCGCCTCGGGGAACGCGGCTTCGAGCAGCTTCGAGCGCGTGAACACCCGGCCCGGTTCGCGCGAGAGCGCGCGCAGCAACAGCAGCTCGCGGCGCGTGAGCGCCAGGGCCCGACCCTCCAGCCACGCGTCGCCCCTCGCGCTGTCGAAGGCCACGGAAGGCGACGCCCTGGCCACGTTCACCACGTTCAAGTCGCGCTGCGCGCGGCGGCGCAGCACCGTGTGCACGCGCGCCACCACCTCGCGCGGCGAGAAGGGCTTGCAGACATAGTCGTCGGCGCCCAGGTCGAGCCCGCGCAGCCGGTCGGCCTCGTGCGCGCGCGCCGTCAGCACGATGATCGGGTGGTCGCTGCGCGAGCGCACCTGTTCGATCACCTGCAGCCCGTCGATGCGCGGCAGCACCACGTCGAGCAGGGTGAGCGCGGGCGGTGCATGCAGGATGCGGTCGAGCGCAGCGGCGCCGTCGCCGAGCTGCTCGACCTCGTGGCCCGCGCGGTGCAGCAGGTCCAGCAGCACCGACGCGATGTCGCGTCCGTGTTCCACCAGCAGGATGCGGCTCATGGGTTGGCGGGCCGGCTCAGAAGGACGTGCCGATCTGGAACTGGAAGCGCTGCGTGCGGTCGGCCGCGATGCCGTTGGCCGTGTCTTCCTTCTGGTAGACGATGGGCACCGCATACGCCAGGCGCAGCGGGCCCAGCGGCGAGATCCAGCTGATGCCCAGGCCGGCCGAGGCGCGCAGGCGGTTCTGCGCCTTCCACTGCGCGTCGGTCATGCTCGCCGTGCGTTCGGCGAACACGTTGCCCGCATCGAAGAAGGTGTACAGGCGCAGCGACTTGTCGTTGCCCGCGCCGGGGAAGGGCGTGGTCAGCTCCATGTTGAAGATCGCCTTGCGCGTGCCGCCCAGCGAACCGCCGGTGACCGCGTCGGTCGGGCCCAGCGAGTTCTGCTCGAAGCCGCGGATCGAGCCGAGCCCGCCCGCATAGAAGTTCTTGAAGATCGGGAAACTGCTGCCGCCCAGCGCCTTCGCATAGCCCAGTTGACCGTTGAAGGCCAGCGTGTACTGCTTGGACAGCGGCACGTACTGCTGGTACTGGTAGTTGGTCTTCAGGTAGCGCAGTTCGCTGCCCACGCCCAGCTCGAGGTTGGCGCTCTGCAGACGCCCGCGCGTCGGCACCAGCGCGCTGTCGCGGTCGTCGCGCGACCAGCCCACCGTCGCCGGAATGCCGACCGCGTTCTTGCCCGTGCACACCACGCTCGGCGCGGTGCCGGTGCACTGGAAGTAGTCGAGGTAGGCCTGCGGCGTGGCGGTGTAGACGTACGAGCCGTTGACCAGCGTGTACGAACCGTTGGTGCCGGGCGTGAACGCATAGCGCTCCACGCCGATGCCCAGGTACACCGTGTCCAGCTCGTTCACCGGCAGCCCGAAGCGCACCGAGCCGCCGTCGCTCGCGAGCTTGTAGTTGCCGTCGGCCTCGTAGTAGGGCCGTGTGGTGGTGTGGAAGAGGTTGAAGGTGCGCGAGATGCCGTCCTTCGTGAAGTACGGGTCGGTCGCCGTGAGCGACACCGAGCGGTTGTACGAGCTGGTGTTGACCTGCAACCCGAGGTAGTTGCCCGAGCCGAACACGTTCTCCTGCGTGATGCCGAAGCTCAGCGAGACCTTGTCGGTCGACGAGTAGCCCGCGCCGAGTTGCAGCGAGCCCGTGGGCTTCTCGGCCACAGTGACGTTCAGGTCGACCTGGTCGTTGCTGCCCGCCACCTCGGCGGTCTCGACATTCACATCGGTGAAGAAGCCGAGGCGGTCGACGCGGTCGCGCGAGAGCCTGATCTTCGTGCTGTCGTACCAGGCGCCTTCGTACTGGCGGAACTCGCGGCGGATCACCTCGTCGCGCGTGCGCGCATTGCCGCCGATGTTCAGCCGCCGCACGTAGGCGCGCCGCCCGGGCTCGGCGTTCAGCACCATCACGACGCGGCGCTGGGCGCGGTCGATCTCGGGCTCGGCCTTCACGCGCGCGAAGGCGTAGCCGAAGGTGCCGAAGTGGTCGGCAAAGGCCTTGGTGGTGGCCGCCACGTCCTCGCCGTTGTAGGGCGTGCCGGGGCGCACGGTGACGAGCGATTTGAACTCGTCCTCGCGCCCCAGGTAGTTGCCCGCCAGCTTCACGCCGGCCACAGCGAACTTCTCGCCCTCGCTGATGTTCACGGTGAGCTCGAGCGTCTGCCGGTCGGGCGAGATCGCGACCTGCGTGGACTCGATGCGGAACTCGAGGTACCCGCGCGTCAGGTAGAACGAGCGCAGCGTTTCCAGGTCGGCGTCGAACTTGGCGCGCGCGTACTGGTTCGACTTCGTGTACCAGGCCAGCCAGCCGCCGCTGTCCTGGTCGAACAGGTCGAGCAATGTGCGCTCGTCGAAGGCTTGCTGGCCCACCACGCGCACCCGCGTGATGCGCGCCGGTTCGCCCTCGGTCACGCTGAACGTCAGGTTGACGCGGTTGCGCTCCAGCGGCGTGACGGTGGTGACCACCTGCGCGTTGTAGAGGCTGCGGCCGATGTACTGGCGCTTGAGCTCCTGCTCGGCGCGGTCGGCCAGTGCCTTGTCGTAGGGTCGGCCTTCGGCCAGCCCGATGTCGCGCAGCGCCTTCTGCAGCGCGGCCTTGTCGAATTCTTTGGTGCCGGCGAAGTTGACATCGGCCACGGTGGGGCGCTCTTCGACGATGACGACGAGCACACGGCCGTTGACGTCGATGCGCACGTCCTTGAAGAGTCCGAGGTCGAACAACGCGCGGATGGCCGCGCTGCCACGGTCGTTGCTGTAGGTGTCGCCGGCCTTCAGGCCGAGGGTCGCGAACACCGTGCCGGCTTCGACACGCTGCAGGCCTTCGAGGCGGATGTCCTGCACGGTGAACGGGTCGGCGGCCTGTGCCGGGCAGGCCGCCATCGCGAGGCACAACGCAGCAAGGGCGGCGAGAGACTTGGGAGGAATCATCATCACCGCATGGTCTTCACCAATGTCGGAGGAATGTGGGACGCCCTCCCACCCGCAGGGCCGAGTGGAAAGCAGTCGTTACTGCAACCCCGTGGCGTTCACAGCGGGCCACGACACCACAGGCCGTTCGATGCGTTCGCGGCAGTTCTGCGCATGCGTCTCCAGCGACAGATCGCCCTGGATCTCCAGCAGCCGCTGCACCGTGCGATCGACCGCATGCGCGTCGAGCAGCGGATACGTGCGCGCCGTGCGCCCGTTGTTGCGCACGAGGCGCGCGATGTAGGGCAGGTCTTGCTGCGTGATGACCGCGGCGGGCATCACGCCCTCGAGCTCCACGCCTTCGCAAGGCAGCAGCACGAAGTACTGCAGCCGCAGGTCGTCCGGCAGCAGGCTGCGCAGCTGCGTCGTCTTGCGCCCGCCCTGCCAGGCCGGGTCTTTCACTTCACGCGCCCGCGTGCAGCCATGCAGCCGCAGAAACCAGCGCGGCGGCGCCTCGTCGGACTTCTTGCGGTAGACAAACGCGTTGCGCCAGGCCTTGATCTCGAACAGGTAGACGCCCGTCTCGCACACGATCACCGCGTCGATGCGCGCGGTGGGAACGGCGCAACCGGAAGGCATCGGAATGATGAGGTTGCGAAGAATGCGCAGGTGGGAAAAGGCGGGGCTGAATGCGGTGGCGAGTTGCTGCACACCGAGCGTCGCGGCGACCGCGCTTTGCTGCAAAACAATGGTCATGTCGGACTCCTTCGGAAAGCCGAGCATTGCTGGGCTTTTGGGAGACTTCTGGTATGTGCTGCGTTGGCTTCGATGAATACGCACCCGGTGGGGGCGTGAGCGCAAAACAACACACGGTCGCGATCGCGCTTCGTCCACCAGATTCCTCCAATTTTGAACAGGACCATCCGGTCAGCGGCTCGATGAAGAGCAGCTGCAAACCCCGGAGAAACCTGAATGAAGAAATCCCTCACGGCACTCGCCGCGCTGGCCGTCACCGGCCTGGCCTCTGCCCAATCGTCGGTCACCCTGTTCGGCGTCGTCGATGCCGGCGTGAGCTACCAGAGCGCCACGTCGCGCAACCCCGTCACCGGCACCACGAGCAAGCAAAGCCAATGGAGCCTGGCCAACTCGGGCTACAACTCCAGCCGCATCGGCTTTCGCGGCACGGAAGACCTGGGCGGCGGGCTGGCCGCGAGCTTCTGGCTCGAGGCGCCGATCAGCAACGACGACGGCGCGACCGGCATTGCCAACTTCAACCGCCGTTCCACCGTCAGCCTGTCGGGCGGCTTCGGTGAAGTGCGGCTGGGCCGCGACTACACGGCCACGTTCTGGAACGACACGGTGTTCGACCCGTTCGGCACCAACGGCTCGGGCTCGAGCGTGATCAACACGGTGAGCGGCAGCACCGCGCTGGGCAACACGAACTATGTGCGCGCCAGCAACATGGTCGGCTACTTCCTGCCGCCGAACCTGGGCGGCTTCTATGGCCAGCTGCAGTACAGCCTGAACGAGAACACGAAGACGAGCGCCACCGACACCACCGCCGCCACCAGCAGCAGCGCCGGGCGTTATGTCGGCGGGCGTTTCGGCTATGCGAACGGTCTGCTGGACATCGCGCTGGCGGTGGGCCAGAACGTGGCGGTCGACACCACCACGCTCACGCGCAAGGTGCAGACCATCAACCTCGGTGCGTCGTACGACTTCGGCCCGGTCAAGCTGTTCGGCGAGCTGTCGAACGTGAAGAACAAGTTCGACCTCGCGGCGCTGGGCAACCGCCACGACAGCTACAACGGCTACCTGATCGGCGCGAGCATGCCGGTGGGCGCGGGCCTGATCCGCGCGTCGTACTCGACGGTGCGCTACAACGAAGGCGCGGTCGGCGTCACGGGCGACGACCCGCGCGCGAACAAGCTCGCGATCGGCTACGTGCACAACCTGTCCAAGCGCACCGCGCTGTACGCCACCGTGGCGCGCGTGAGCAACCGCAACGACGCGAACTACACGGGCAGCCTCACGGCCGCCAGCACCACGGGCTACGGCAGCACCGGCGTGGGCTACACGGGCCTGCCGCGTTCGTCGACGGGCTACGACTTCGGGATTCGCCACGCGTTCTGACCGGCTTCCGTTCGCGTGCGGCGGCGCTGCCGGCGCGCGCGAACGGTCCCTGCCGTCGAACACGCAACGCATCGATCCCCATGATCCGGATTCACCACCTCGCAGGCGTGCTGGCAGCACTCGGCCTGTCGGGCTGCATCGTTCTGCCGCCGCCTCTCTTTCCGCCCGGCCCACCGCCGGGGTTTCGTGGCGAGGGACCGCCGCCACTGCCACGCTGCGGCGCCCCGAGCGGCTGCGCGCGGCCGGCTTTTCCCGAAACGCGCTGAGGGACTGTCGACCATGTACGGCAGTTCACTCGGCCTGGTCATCGCCACGCTCATCGGCTTCGGCCTGGCCGGCGTGTTCGCGCTGATGGGCGCGCTGTTCGTCGCCCCCGCGCGGCCGTGCACGCCCGCGGCCTCGCGCAGCAGGCCCGCACGCAGCAGCGCCAGCAACTGGCGGACAGCCGCGTGCAGGACCTGCGGCCGTTGCTCGGCGCCGCGCCCGGCGATGCCACGGCGCTGCGCCTCGCGGTGGACCTGCCCGCAGAAGCGGTGCCGGTCTTCGGCATTCCGTCGGAGTTGCGCGAGCTGCTGGCCAAGGTGGCTGCGCATGCCGCGCGCGTGATGGCCGCGGGCGCGACGCTGCAGGTGCGTGCGCGCATCGAAGGCACGCAGGCCGTCGTTCACTGGCGCGACCTCGACGCAGACAGCGAACGCCCACCGCTGGCGCGCTTCTTCGATGCGCTCGACGCCGCCTCGCTGGCCAGCGCGCGCATCTGCGAGCGCATCGCGGGGCGCCACGGCGGGCGCATCTATTCCGCGCCGGACGATGGCGGCGTGCTCGGGCTGACGCTGCGTCTGCCGCTGTACGCGCCGGCGGTGGCCGCTGGATCAGTCGACTGAGGTGCGCGTCGGCGCCGACGCGGCCGATACGCCCGAAAGCTCAAGCGCTTCGAGCGCCTCGTACTCCACTGCCAGGAAGTCCACCAGCTTGCGCACCGACGGCAGCAGCCCGCGGCGCGAGGGGAACACCGCGTGCACGATGCCGCTGCGCGGCGCCCATTGCGGCAGCGCGTCGACCAGGCGGCCGGCCTGCAGGTCGTCGCGCACC
>NZ_CALRZC010000251.1:0-11556 GCF_943372545.1 Variovorax sp. YR752
CGTCGAGAACGGCAAGAAGGCCTTCGCCGGTCGTGAGCTGGCTGGCCAGACGCTGGGCGTGATCGGCCTGGGCAAGGTCGGCAGCCTGGTGGCCGACGCCGCCATCAAGCTCGGCATGGACGTGATCGGCTTCGATCCGGAGATCTCGATCGACGCCGCCTGGCGCCTGCCCTCGCAGGTGCGGCGCGCGCACAGCGTGGCAGAGGTGCTGCGTGAATCGAACTTCGTCTCGCTGCACGTGCCGCTGCTGCCGGCCACGCGGCATCTCGTCGATGCGAGCGGCCTGGCCGTGATGAAGCCCGACGCCGTGCTGCTGAACTTCTCGCGCGAGGGCGTGGCCGACGATGCGGCGGTGGTCGCCGCGCTCGAGCGTGGTGCGCTCGGCCGCTACGTCTGCGACTTCCCGAACGCCACGCTGCACGGCCACGCCAAGGTGATCGCGCTGCCGCACCTGGGCGCCTCCACCCACGAGGCGGAAGAGAACTGCGCGGTGATGGTGGCCGACCAGCTGCGCGACTTCCTCGAACACGG
This sequence comes from Variovorax sp. YR752, assembly GCF_943372545.1. Lineage (NCBI taxonomy): Bacteria > Pseudomonadati > Pseudomonadota > Betaproteobacteria > Burkholderiales > Comamonadaceae > Variovorax > Variovorax sp. YR752. The sequence goes on from NZ_CALRZC010000251.1 coordinate 532, forward strand.
CAATGTCGCCAACGCGGTGAATTTTCCCGCCGTGGCGATGGCGCGCGAATCGGCCTACCGTGTGGCCATCGCCAATGCCAACGTGCCCAACATGCTCGGCCAGATCTCGACCGCGATGGCGCGCGCCGGGTTGAACATCCACAACATGGTCAACAAGTCGCGCGGCGAGATGGCCTACACGCTGGTGGACGTGGACAGCGCCGTCGCTGCCGGTGCGCTGGCCGAGATCGCCGGCATCACCGGTGTGCTGTCGGTGCGCTACCTGCCGCTGCCCAGCTGACCAACCAAGGAACGAGACCATGGCCGCTCACCCCTTCGCCGCTACCCTGAAGCACTTCAAGACGGCCGCGGGCCGGGAGGGCCGGCTGTACTCGCTGCCGGCGCTGGCCAAGCAGTACCCTTCGGTGAGCCGGCTTCCGGTATCGATCCGCATCGTGCTCGAGTCGGTGCTGCGCAACTGCGACGGCAAGAAGGTGACGGCCGAGCACGTCGCGCAGCTGGCGAACTGGAAACCGAACGCCGAGCGCAGCGACGAGATCCCCTTCGTCGTTGCCCGCGTGGTGCTGCAGGACTTCACCGGCGTGCCGCTGCTGGCCGACCTGGCGGCGATGCGCAACGTCGCCGCGGCGATGGGCAAGAACCCGAAGACCATCGAGCCGCTGGTGCCGGTCGATCTGGTCGTCGACCACTCGGTGATGGTCGACCACTACGGCAACAAGCACGCGCTCGACCTGAACATGAAGCTCGAGTTCGAGCGCAACCGCGAGCGCTACGAGTTCATGAAGTGGGGCATGCAGGCCTTCGACACCTTCGGCGTCGTGCCGCCGGGCTTCGGCATCGTGCACCAGGTCAACCTCGAGTACCTGGCGCGCGGCGTGCACCGCCGTGGCGACGGCGTCTGCTATCCCGACACGCTGGTCGGCACCGACAGCCACACGACGATGATCAACGGCATCGGCGTGGTCGGCTGGGGCGTGGGCGGCATCGAGGCCGAGGCCGGCATGCTCGGCCAGCCGGTCTACTTCCTGACGCCCGACGTGGTCGGCTTCGAACTCACCGGCAAGCTGCGCGAGGGCGTGACGGCGACCGACCTGGTGCTCACCGTCACCGAGATCCTGCGCCAGCACAAGGTGGTCGGCAAGTTCGTCGAGTTCTTCGGGGAAGGCACGCGCACGCTCGCCCTGCCCGACCGCGCGACGATTGCCAACATGGCGCCGGAGTACGGCGCGACCATGGGCTTCTTCCCGGTCGACGAGCGCACCGTCGAGTACTTCAAGGGCACCGGCCGCAAGAAGAGCGAAATCGAGGCCTTCGAGGCCTACTTCAAGGCACAGGGCTTGTTCGGCGTGGCGAAGGCGGGCGAGATCGACTTCAGCCAGGTGGTGAAGCTCGACCTCGGCACGGTCGCACCCAGCCTCGCAGGGCCGAAGCGGCCGCAGGACCGCATCGAGATCGGCCACGTCAAGGCGAAGTTCGGCGAGCTGTTCAGCGCGCCGGCCGCGGCCAATGGCTTCAACCAGCCGGCGGGCAGGCTGGATCGTCCGGTCACCACCGCCAGCGGCATCACGCTGCACAACGGCGACGTGCTGATTGCCGCCATCACCTCCTGCACCAACACCAGCAACCCCGGCGTGCTGCTCGCCGCCGGCCTGCTGGCCAAGAAGGCGGTGAAGGCGGGGCTGACGGTCAAGCCGCACGTGAAGACCTCGCTGGCGCCGGGCTCGCGCATCGTCACCGAATACCTCGAGAAAGCCGGCTTGCTGCCCTACCTCGAGAAGCTCGGCTTCTATCTGGCCGGCTACGGCTGCACCACCTGCATCGGCAACGCCGGCGACTTGACGGCCGAGATCAACGAAGCGATCACCGGCAACGACCTGATCTGCGCCGCGGTGCTCTCGGGCAACCGCAATTTCGAGGCGCGCATCCACCCGAACCTGAAGGCCAACTTCCTCGCCAGCCCGCCGCTGGTGGTGGCCTACGCGATCGCCGGCAACGTGATGCGCGACCTGATGACCGAGCCCGTCGGCACCGGCAAGAACGGCAAGGCGATCTATCTCGGCGACATCTGGCCGACCAGCGACGAGGTCCACGCGCTGATGAAGTACGCGATGGACGGCAAGGCCTTCGAGGAGAACTACGCCAAGGTCAAGCGCAAGCCCGGCAAGCTCTGGAACGCGATCGAAGGGACCGAAGGCCAGGTCTACGACTGGCCGGCCTCGACCTACATCGCCAGGCCGCCCTTCTTCGACGGCTTCACGATGCAGCCGAAGGCGGTGAGCCTGAAGGTCGAGGGCGCGCGCATCATGGCCCTGTTCGGCGACTCGATCACCACCGACCACATCTCGCCGGCCGGCTCGATCAAGGAGAGCTCCCCGGCCGGTCAGTGGCTGAAGGCGAACAAGGTGCTCAAGGCCGACTTCAACAGCTACGGCTCACGGCGCGGCAACCACGAGGTGATGATGCGCGGCACCTTCGCCAACGTGCGCATCAAGAACCTGATGATCCCGCCGGGGCCGGACGGCTCGCGCGAGGAAGGCGGAGTGACGCTGTATCAGCCCTCGGGCGAGAAGCTGTCCATCTACGACGCGGCGATGAAGTACATGGCCGCGGGCACGCCGACGGTGATCTTCGGCGGCGAGGAGTACGGCACCGGCTCCTCGCGCGACTGGGCGGCCAAGGGCACGCAGTTGCTGGGCATCGCGGCGGTGATCGCGAAGAGCTTCGAGCGCATCCACCGCAGCAACCTGGTCGGCATGGGCGTGTTGCCGCTGCAGTTCAAGGCGGGCGACTCGTGGGAGGGGCTGGGCTTGACCGGCAGTGAGGTGATCGGCATCGACCTGGGCGGTGAATTGAAACCGCAGTCGGATGCGACGCTGGTGATCCAACGCGCCGATGGCTCGACGCAGCGCGTCACGCTCACGCTGCGCATCGACACGCCGATCGAGGTCGACTACTACCTGCACGGCGGCATCCTGCCGTTCGTGTTGAGGCAGTTGCTGGCGGGTTGAGTCGGCTCGCTCGCATCGATCGGCGCGAGGGCCGGGGGGCCGGGCAGGCGTTCTCCGGCCCACGCTCGCGGGCGACCACCGCGGTCCGCCAGCTTCACCTCGTCAACACCACCTCCGGCCTGCCCACGCCAGGGCGACCGCGAATGGGGCCTGCGCCCGCCCGCCCAACCCCCCGTCCCCACCACAGCGGAGGCCCGCTATCGGCATGCCACCTATGGTTCGGGGGGCGGCGGTGGTGCCTGCGGGCGCAGGCCCCATTCGCGGTCGCCCTGGCCGTGGCGGGCTTAGGGTGGTGTTGACGAGGGGAGCGTCGCGGCGCGCGGTGGCCGCCCGCGAGCGTGGGCCGGAGAACGCAGGTACCGCCGCCGGCCCAAGCGCTCAGACCGTGGCAGGTGGAATCAATGACCGCCGGCCAACCGCTACCAACTCGCCTCACGCTCCGGCGTCGCACCGATCTTGTGGATCGACAGGTCGGCGCCTTCGTATTCCTCTTCGGGCGTCAGGCGCAGCGAGGTGATCGCGCGGATCGCACCGTAGACCAGCAGGCCGCTGGCGAAGGCCCAGATCACGCCGGCGAGCGTGCCGACGAACTGGGCGAGCAGGCCGACACCGCCCAGGCCACCGAGCGCCGTCTGCCCGAAGATGCCGCAGGCGATTCCGCCCCAGGCACCGCACAGGCCGTGCAGCGGCCAGACACCGAGCACGTCGTCGATCTTCCAGCGGTTCTGCGTCAGCGTGAACAGCACGACGAAGATCGCACCGGCGATGCCGCCGGTCACCAGTGCGCCCGCCGGGTGCATCACATCCGAGCCGGCGCACACCGCCACCAGGCCGGCCAGCGGGCCGTTGTAGGCGAAGCCGGGGTCGTTCTTGCCCAGCAGCACCGCCACCAGCGTGCCGCCGACCATCGCCATCAGCGAGTTCACCGCGACCAGGCCGGAGATCTTGTCGATGGTCTGCGCGCTCATCACGTTGAAGCCGAACCAGCCCACCGCAAGCACCCAGGCGCCGAGCGCGAGGAAGGGGATGCTCGAGGGCGGGTGTGCGCTGATGCCCCCATCCTTGCGGTAGCGGTTGGCGCGTGCGCCGAGCAGCAGCACGGCGGCCAGGCCGATCCAGCCGCCGACGGCGTGCACCACCACGCTGCCGGCGAAGTCGTGGAAGGCGAAACCCGTGGTCGACTCGATGAAGGCCTGCACGCCGAATCGCCCGCCCCACACCGCGCCTTCGAACAGCGGGTAGACCAGGCCGACGAGCACCGCAGTGGCGAACAGCTGCGGGCCGAAGCGCGCCCGTTCGGCGATGCCGCCGGAGACGATGGCCGGGATCGCCGCGGCGAAGGTGAGCAGGAAGAAGAACTTCACCAGCTCGTAGCCGTTTTTCGCCGCCAGCGTCTCGGCGCCGCTGAAGAAACTCACCCCATAGGCCACCGTGTAGCCGACGAAGAAGTAGGCAATCGTCGAGACGGCGAAATCGACCAGGATCTTGACCAGCGCATTGACCTGGTTCTTCTTGCGCACCGTACCGAGTTCGAGGAACGCGAAACCGGCGTGCATCGCCAGCACCATGATCGCGCCCAGCAGAATGAACAGGGCATCGGTGCCCTGCTTGACCTGATCCATCGCAGTCCCCTCGTGCGTTGTTGTCGTGCCTGACGCACCGCAAACGGCCGTCGAATGCACCAGGAGAGCAACTCCTGTGCCTTGTTTGGTGCAGTCACCGCGCACTAATGCGGTGATTTCGGCAATGCGCCCGCCGCCTGGCGGTGCATGACTGCACGATTCGCGTGCGCTCGAGGGCGTGGTTATGCTGCCGCCCCATGGCTGAACCGTTCAAGAACTTCCTCAACGCCGAGATCGTCAGCTGGCTGCGCCGGCACCTCTCGCGGGCCTGGCCGGCCTTCGACGGCGAGCGCTTCGAGGCCCTGGCACTCGACGGCCTGGAGGCGCTGGAGCTGAAGGCACGCGCGCAGCACCTGTGCGCCGCACTGGAGGCGACGCTGCCGGCCGATTTCGACACCGCCGCCGGCGTCATCGAAGCCAGCCTGCTGCCGGTGCGCCGCGACGAGGAGCTCGGCGAGTTGCGCGCCGGCGAGGCCGGCCTGGCCGGCTGGGCGCTGTGGCCGCTGACCGAGTTCGTCGCCCGCCGCGGCCTGGCCTCGCCCGAGCGGGCCCTGGGCTGCCTGCATGAACTGACCCAGCGCTTCACCGCCGAGTGGGCGATCCGGCCGTTCATCGTCGAGCACCCGGCGCTGAGCTTCGCCACCCTGCAGCGCTGGCTGGCCGACCCGAGCCCGCATGTGCGCCGCCTGGTCAGCGAAGGCAGCCGGCCGCGCCTGCCCTGGGGCCTGCAGCTCAAGGGCCTGATCGCCGACCCGTCGCCGACGCTGCCGCTGCTCGCCGCGCTGCAGGACGATCCGAGCGACTACGTGCGCCGCAGCGTGGCCAACCACCTCAACGACATCGCCAAGGACCATCCGGCGCTGGTCGCCGACTGGGTCGAACGCCATCTCCCCGGCGGATCCCCGGAGCGCCGCGCGCTGCTCAAGCACGCCAGCCGCACGCTGATCAAGCGCGGCGATGCACGCATCCTGAAGGCCTGGGGGCTGGGCAGGCGCTTCGCAGGAGAGGTGTCGCTGGCACTGACGCCGAAGCGCGTGCAGGTCGGCGAGTCGCTGGCGCTCGAGGTATCGCTGAGTTCATCGGCGAAGCGCGCACAGAAGCTGGTGATCGACTACGCGGTGCATCACGTCAAGGCCAACGGCGAGCGCACACCCAAGGTGTTCAAGGGCTGGGTGATCGACCTGGCGGCGGGCGAATCGCGCACGCTGAGCAAACGCCACTCGATGCGCGAGGTGACCACGCGGCGCTACCACGCCGGGCGGCATGCGCTGGACCTGCGCATCAACGGCCAGGTGCTCGCCGAGGCGACCTTCGACCTGAAACTGTGAGGGCTCCGGTCAGCGCCAGGCTCAGGCGAACAGCCTGGCCCAATCCGCCGCGTCGAAGCCGATCCGCAAATCGCTTCCGCGCACCAGCACCGGCCGGCGGATCACGCTGGGCTGCACGCGCATCAGGGCGAGCGCGCTGGCCGCGTCGGTCACCGCCGCCTGCACGGCCGGGTCGAGCTTGCGCCAGGTCGTTCCCTGGCGATTGAGCAGCTTCTCCCAGCCGACGTGCTTCATCCATGACGACAACTCGGCCTCGGGCACGCCCTGCTTCCTGTAGTCGTGGAACGCCACCTCGACGCCGCGCTCGGACAGCCAGGCACGCGCCTTCTTGACGGTGTCGCAGTTGGGGATGCCGTAGAGAACGGTGTTCATCGCAGGCGCAACACGCCGACGCCGAGCGGCGTGTCGACGTCGTCGCAGATCGGGTCGGGCCCGTAGCCGGTGTCCTCGACGATGCCGGCCTGGCTCAGGCCGACCTGGAACCACTGGCAGAACGGGCTCGAATAGCGGTAGTTCCAGACCGTCTGCTTCTGCCAGCCGACGTAGCCGACGTTGCCCGGCCGGCCGATGAGCTTGAGCACCTCGTCGCGCGTCATGCCGGCCTTGATGGTGGCGAAGTTCGCTTCGACCAGCACCTGCGTCGCCTTGACCAGGCGGCCCTGCGGATCGACGTCGAGCATCCAGGTCTCGCGGCCGAAGGGCCCGCGTGCGTACTCGAGGCGCATCGCGCCGTCGGCCAGCGGGTAGCGGCCGGTCGGCTCGCCGAGCTGCTGGCGGATCGCATCCGCGCCGGCACCCGTCGCGAGTTTCGTCGGGCTGCGCATGTTGATGCAGCCGGCCGTCAGCGCACCCAGCAGCACGATGGTGGTCAGGCGGAACATGGGGGAGACGATAGCGGAAGTCCCGGCGGCCGGGCACGGGGCGCTGCCTAGAATCCCTGCTCATGTCCACGCTACCTGCCTACGCCCAGGCCCTCGGCCACGGTGTCCATGCCATCGACACCGGCTTCCAGCGCCCGCTGTTCGATGCCGCCTACCTGATCGTCGAGAACGGCCGCGCGGCCTTCGTCGACACCGGCACCAACTTCGCCGTGCCGCGCCTGCTCGGCACGCTGGAGGCGCTCGGCCTGAGGCCGGCCGACGTCGACTACGTGATCCCGACGCACGTGCACCTGGACCATGCCGGCGGCGTGGGCGCGCTGATGCAGCGGCTGCCGAACGCCACGGCCATCGTGCATCCGCGCGGTGCGCGGCACATGATCGATCCGTCGGCGCTGGTGGCCGGGGCCACCGCGGTGTACGGTGCCGAGGAGATCGCCCGCTCGTACGGCGAGATCGTCGGCGTGCCGGCCGACCGCGTGCGCGAGTCCGCCGACGGCATGACCGTCGAACTGGCCGGACGGCCGCTGTGGCTGATCGACACCCCCGGCCATGCACGCCACCACCACTGCGTGTGGGACGAGCGCAGCCGCGGCTTCTTCACCGGCGACACCTTCGGCCTGAGCTACCGCGAGTTCGACACCGAGCGTGGCCCCTGGCTGCTGCCGACGACGACGCCGGTGCAGTTCGAGCCCGGGCCGCTGCGCGAGTCGGTGCTGCGGCTGCTGTCCTTCCAGCCCGAGTGCATGTACCTGACGCACTACAGCCGCATCGGCGACGTGCAGCGCCTCGGGGCCTCCTTCCTCGCGCAGCTCGATCAGCTGGTCGCCATCGGCCGCTCGCTGCGCGACGCGCCGGACCGCCACGAGGCACTCAAGCGCGCGCTGCTGGCGAACTACCTGGAGATCGTCAAGGCGCATGGCTGCCGCTTCAGCGACGCCGAGGTGGCCGAACTGCTCGCCGTCGACCTCGAGCTGAACGCGCAAGGCATGGGCATCTGGCTGGACAAGGGGGCGGCATGAGCGGCGCGAGCAAGGTGCACTTCGGCTTCGAAGGCCGCGTCGCCATCGTCACTGGCGCGGCCCAGGGCATCGGCGAAGCCTGCGCGCGGCGGCTCGCGGCCGATGGCGCGGCGGTCTCGCTGTGGGACGTGGATGCCGCGCGCGGCGACGCGCTGGCCGCCGAGCTTCGTGCGCACGGTGCGAACGCGGCCTTCGTGCGCTGCGACGTGGCGAACAAGGCCGAGGTCGATGCCGCACTGGCCGCGGCGCTGCAAGCCCATCCGCGCATCCACGCGCTGGTCAACAACGCCGGCATCTTCAAGGCCGCCGACTTCCTCGACATCACGGAAGCCGACTGGGACGCGGTGCTGAATGTCAACCTGAAGGGAGCCTTCCTCGTCGCGCAGGCGGTGGCGCGGCACATGGCGAGCCACGGCGGCGGCGCGATCGTCAACATGAGCTCGGTCAACGGCGTGATGGCGATCCCGAGCATCGCCAGCTACAACGTCAGCAAGGGCGGCGTGGACCAGCTCACCCGCGTGATGGCGCTGGCGCTGGCCGACCGCGGCATCCGCGTCAACGCAGTGGCGCCGGGCACCATCGCCACCGAGCTGGCGAAGAACGCGGTGCTGGGCAGCGAGGAGGCCAAGGCGCGCATCATGAGCCGCACGCCGATGCGCCGGCTCGGCGAGCCGGGCGAGATCGCCGACGTGGTCGCCTTCCTGCTCAGCGACGCGTCCAGCTACCTGACCGGCGAGATCGTCTATGCCGACGGCGGCCGGCGTGTGCTCAACTACACGGTCTGATCCTTCCAGGAGACGCGCATGGCCGATCCACTCATCCTGCAAGGCGGCTGCCTGTGCGGCCGCGTGCGCTACGAAGTGACGCCCGAATCCGACGAGGGCTACTACTGCCACTGCCGCATGTGCCAGCTCGCCTTCGGCAACACACGGGCAGCCTTCATCAACGTGCCGCAGGCCGCGGTGCGCTGGCAGGGCGAGCCAGCCAGGTTCTTCGCCTCGTCGAGCTTCGCGCTGCGCGGCTTCTGCCCCGAGTGCGGCACGCCGCTCACCTTCGCCTACCGCGACTCGAAGCGCATGGACCTGTCGGTCGGCAGCCTCGACGAGCCCGGGCGCGTGCACCCGGTCTCGCACTTCGCGGTCGAGTCGCGCATCGCCGAATGGCATGCCGAGGACGGCCTGCCCGGCGAGCGGCTCGATGCCAGCGAGCGCCTGAACGCGCGCTGGAAGGCGGCCTACGGCGACGACGTGGTGCCCGGCGTGGCGGCGACGCGCGGCGAATAGCGTCCCGGCGCGGTGGCTCAGGCCGCCGCCACCGCGCGCGGCGGCAACTCTTTCTCGCGGATCGGCAGGTGCAGCAGCGCCGCGGCGACGGCGAGCAGGATGTCGGCGTACCACATCCAGTCGTAGCTGCCGGTCGCCTCGAAGGCCTGTCCGCCCAGCCAGGCGCCGAGGAAGCCGCCGATCTGGTGCGACACCATCACGATGCCGAACAGCGTGGCCATGTTGGCCGGCCCGAAGAACTTCGCCACCAGCCCGGCGGTGGGCGGCACGGTGGACAGGAAGGTGAGGCCCATCACCGCGGCGAAGACCAGCATCACGCCTTCAGTCTTCGGCGACAGCACGAACACCAGCACGGCGACGGCGCGCGCCGCGTAGACCAGCGACAGCAGCGACTTCATGCGCCAGCGGCCGACAGCCCAGCCCATGGCGACACTGCCGACGATGTTGAACAGGCCGATCACCGCCAGCGACCAGGCGCCGATGGCCGCCGGCAGCCCGCAGGACGCGACCACGCCGGGCAGGTGGGTGGCGATGAAGGCGACGTGGAAACCGCAGACGAAGAAGCCGGCGCACAACAGCCGGTAGCTGCGGTCGGCCAGGGCCTGCGAGATCGCTTCGCGCGCACTCAGCTTCTTCACCGGTGCCGCACCGGCCGCCGCGGCATGCGACGAATGGCCACGCAGCACCCAGGCGGCCGGCAGCGCGAGCAGCGTGATCAGCGCCAGGCTCTGCAATGCGGTGGCCCAGCCCGCAACGGCCGTGATGCCCTGCGCGATCGGCGCGAAGACGAACTGGCCGAACGACCCGCCGGCGTTGACGATGCCGCTGGCCATGCCGCGCTTCTCGGCTGGCACGAGGCGCGTGGTCGCGGCCATCAGCACCGAGGGCCCGGCCATGCCGGCGCCACCGGCGGCGAGCACGCCGATGGCCAGGATCAATCCGGCGGTCGTCGTCATGAAGGGGATCAGCGCCGTGCCCAGCGCGACCAGCAGCACGCCGGCGACCAGCACACGGCCGGCGCCGACACGGTCGGCCACCATGCCGGCGAAGGGCTGGGTCAGGCCCCACCAGAGCTGGCCAAAGGCGAAGGCGAGGCTGATGCTCGCCAGGCCGAGCCCAGTGGAGGTGTTGAGGTTGCCGAGGAACAGGCCCATCGACTGGCGTGCGCCCATGGTCAACGCAAAGGTGCCGCCGGCGGCCAGCAGCACCAGGGCCACGGGCGGCAGCGCGCGGCGCAGCGGGTCATTCATCGTCGGTCTCCGGTTCATCGAGGGTGGCCAGGCAGTCGTCGATCAGCGTGTGCAGCGCGACGATGCGCTCGTGGCCGAGGCGGGCATTGAGGGCCAGTTGCGCCTGCTTCCAGGCGCGCTGCGCTTCGGCGCGCTTGGCACGGCCGGCCTCGGTGGCGATGACCGAGCGGCTGCGCGCGTCGTCGCCCGGGCCCTGCGCGACCCAGCCGGCGGTGATCAGCGGCTGCAAGTTGCGCGTCAGCGTGGAAGGTTCGAGCTTCATGCGCGCGGCGAGTTCGCCGGGGCGCATGGGCCCCAGCAGCACCACGTGCGAGAGCAGCGAGTACTGGGTGTTCTTCAAGCCGGTGGGGGCGACGTAGGCGTCGTAGTGGCGCGTGACGGCGCGGCTGAGCTGGCGCAGCTTGAGATTGGTGCAGCCTTGCGGCTTGACTTGTTCGCCCATGTTGTTTTATTGTAGCTGCAATGGTTGTAGCTGCAATGCTCTTCTTGTTCCACCTTCGATCTTCGGAGCGCTTGGCAGGCGGTCCGGGCATGCCCGCTCCGGCCCTTGCTCGCGGGCGGCCACCGCGGCACGCCCACATCACCTCATCAACACCACCCACGGACTGCACACGCCTGGGCGACCGCGAATGGA
>NZ_CALRZC010000252.1:0-11555 GCF_943372545.1 Variovorax sp. YR752
CGTCGGCCGCGCGCTGCGGCTCGACCCGGCCACCATCGGCCCGCGCTGCGTGCTCGACCTCGGTTGCGGCGCCGGCGCCACCTCGCGCACGCTGGTCGGCGACGACCCTGCGCTGCATGCGGTCACCGTGACCAACGTGCCGGTGCAGAACGGCATCGCCGCGCGGCTCGACGCGCGGGCCGGCGTGGCCGATCGCGTCGCGCACGTCGAAGCCGACTACACCCGCACCGGCCTGCCCGCCGCCCAGGCCGATGGCGCCTGGGCGCTCGAAAGCGCCTGCTACGCCGAGGGCACCGCCAAGGCCGACTTCGTGCGCGAGGCCGCGCGGCTGCTCAAGCCCGGCGCGCGGCTGGTGGTGGTCGACGGCTTCCTGCTGCGCCGCCAGCCGGGCCGCCTCGCGGGCTGGCTGCACCGCCTGTGGGCCGACAGCTGGGCCGTGCCCACGCTGGCCGTGCGCGACGACTTCGTCGCCGCACTGCGCACGCACGGCTTCGACGACATCGAAGTGAAGTCGCTGCGCTGGCGCGTCGCGCCCAGCGCGCTGCACATCCCCGTGCTGGCCACCCGCTTCACGCTGGCCGAACTCTGGAAGGCGCGCGGCAAGCTCAGCCCATGGCGCCGCAAGCACATCGTGGCCAGCTACTGCGCGCTCGCGCTGGGCATGTTCTGGCGCGACTTCGACTACGCCATGGTGACGGCCCGGCGCAGCGCCGACTGAGCCCCCCAACAAGAAGAGGAGAAGAGATTTCCATGCGCACCGATCCCGAAGAAAGCAAGCTCGCCGACCTGCCCGCCAACGACGAAGTGCCAGCCAAGAAGCCCGTGCGCGGCATGCCCTTCGGCTGGTTCTGGCCCATGTTCGCCGGCGCGGCGATCGCATTCGTGCTGCGCATCGTCTTCGGCGGCGGCCCCGGCGAGCCCTTCTCGGCCATGCTGGGCTCCTTCGTCTATCTCGCGCCCGCTGCGTGCGGCGCGGTCACGGTGTACATGGCCGAGCGCATCGAGCGGCGCAGCTGGGGCTACTACCTCTGGGCGCCGTGGGTGGCCACTGCGCTGTTCGTCGGCGGCACGCTGATGGTGTTCATCGAGGGCATCATCTGCGCCGCCTTCATCGTGCCGCTCTTCGCGGTGATGGGCAGCGTCGGCGGGCTGGCCATGGGCATCGTGTGCCGCATCACCAACTGGCCCAAGCCCGCGCTGTACAGCTTCGCGCTGGTGCCGCTGCTGCTCGGCGGCATCGAGCCGCAATGGCCCAACCCGGACCAGTTCTCGAACACCTCGCGCACGCTCTTCATTGCAGCGCCGGCCGAGCGTGTGTGGCACGAGCTCAACGCCGCGCGCAACATCCGCCCCAGCGAAGTCGGCGACGCGTGGGCCTACCGCGTCGGCGTGCCGATGCCGGTGTCGGGCGTGACCGTCGACACGCCCGAGGGCCGCGTGCGCCAGGTGCAGTGGCAGAAGAACGTGCACTTCGAAGAGGTCGTCACCGAGTGGCAGCCCCACCGCCTGCTGAAGTGGCGCTTCCGCTTCACGCCCGACTCCTTCCCCGCCGGCGCGCTCGACGACCACGTGATGATCGGCGGCCAGTATTTCGACCTGCGCGACGCCACCTACACGCTGACCCCGCGCGACGGTGGCACCGAGCTGCGCGTCGCGGTGTCGTGGCGGCTGAGCACGCGCTTCAACTGGTATGCGGACCCGGTCATGCAGTTCCTGCTTGGAGACGCTTCCGAGAACATCCTGCGCTTCTACAAGGCGCGCAGCGAAGCCACTCTGGCGGTGGCAGGATGAGCGCGCCCCCCGTCTTCCAGCAGGCGCTCGGCCCCGCATGGAGCCAGCTCGGCGACGTCATCCGCCGCCACTACACGATGAGGCCGTTCTCCGACGACTACGTGTGCGTGCGCGGCACGATGAGTGAGGTCTGGCACGCCCCCTGGGCCGCGCTGCTGATGCCCTTCGGCCGACTGTTCGGCGCACTGGTGCCGCACCAGGGAAAGAACGTGCCGATCGCGGTGCACTACCGCTGCCACCCCGACGACGCCCACCTCTACTGGGACCGGGTCTTCGACTTCCCGGGCAGGCCGCCTTTCCATTTCCGTTCGCACATGGAACACGACGCGAGCCAAGGCAACGAGGTGATCGAATACGTGCGCTTCGGCATCGGCATGCGCCTGGCGGTGAGCGCGGAAGACGGCGCGGTGGTGTTCCGCGACAGGGGCTACATCTGGCGCATCGCGGGGCTGCGCATTCCGCTGCCGCTGGGCCTCTTGCTCGGCACCGCCTATGTCGAGGAGCGGCCCGACCCCACCGACCCCGACCACTTCACCATGAAGATGCTGCTGCGCCACCGCTGGTTCGGCGACGTGTTCCGCTACAGCGGACGCTTCCGCCTCGGTTCACAATGAGCCCACCATGCCGCGCCGCCCCGAAAACCTCTACGCCCAATACCACGCCCACATCTACTTCGCGCCCGATACGGTGGCGCAGGCACGCGCCCTCTGCGAGCGGGCGGGCCACGAGCTGATGGTGGTGGTGGGCCGCGTGCACGAACGCCTCGTCGGCCCGCACCCGCACTGGAGCTGCCAGCTGGCCTTCGACGCCGCCGAGTTCGACGAGGTCATCGGCTGGCTCGACACGAACCGCAATGGTCTGGATGTGTTCGTGCACGGCGTGACCGGCGACGACTTCGCGGACCACACGACGCATGCGATGTGGCTGGGCGAAGAGAGCGCGCTCGATCTGCGGATGTTCCGACGCTAGACCGCTTCGCCGCGCGCTTGCGCCAGCAGCGCGCACACCTCTTCATCCGTCGTCTGCGAGAAATCGGTGTACCAGGCGCCGACCGCGCGAAACACCGTGGGACAGCGCACGCACAGCACATCGTCGGCTTCCTGCTGCAAATCCTCGCAGGCCTCGGGCGAGCCCACGGGCACGGCGGCGACGATGGTGCCGGCGCCCTGCCGCCGCAGCCCGCGAACGGCCGCGCGCATGGTGGCACCGGTGGCAAGCCCGTCGTCGATCACGAGCACCGTGCGGCCTTGCACATCGCACGCCGGGCGATCGCCGCGGTAGACCTGCGTGCGGCGCGCCAGCTCCGCGCGTTCGGCGCGGACGACGGCATCGATCTCCGACGGGCGCAGGTCCAGCATGCGCACCAGGTGGTCATCGATCTCGGGCACGCCATCGCCCGCGAGCGCGCCGAAGGCGTACTCGGGTTGTTCAGGCAGGCCCAGCTTGCGAACCACCAGCACGTCGAGCGGCAAGCGCAGCGCGCGAGCCACTTCGAAGGCCACCGGCACGCCGCCGCGCGGCAGCGCCAGCACCATGGCGTCCGCAAAACCGCCGCGCCGCTGCAGCAACGCAGCGAGCTGGCGGCCGGCCTGTGCGCGATCACGAAACTTCACGGCATGTGCTCCCAAGATGGGATGTTCACACGCTGTGCGCGACACCGCGAGCCCCGGCGCAAAGACCCGGATCGCAGCGTGCGTTACGCCGCCTCTTGCGTTTCCACCACGGCGTCCGACGCGCCGCCGTGCACCTTGAAGAACTGAGCCCCTTCGACCTTCTGCCCGATGGCCTGCTCATACGCCGCGCGCACGTCGTCAGGCTGCCCGGCCTGCCCGAAGAAGTCCTTCAGGTACGGCCCCAGCAGCGGATGCGCGGCAAGTTCCTCGCGCGGCAGGCCGTGCAGCATCTCGTCGCGGCAGGCCGAGGGCAGGCACACGTCGTGGTTCTTCTCGGGATCGCGGATCAGGCCCTTGGGCTCGTGCGACGGGTCGGACTGCATCGACTCGAGTTCTTCAAAGAAGCGCCGGCGCATCATCACGATGCCCTTGTCGCTCTGGCCCAGCTTCTCGCGCGTGCGGTCGGTCACGGTGCCCTGCCCTACCCACACGACGAAGTCCTGGTTGGCGACGTGGCTGGTGATCCAGCGGCCCGTGACCGGGTCCTTGATGGGGCCGTACCACGAGGGAATCCGTTCCTGCACGTACGGTTCCTGTTCGATGGGCACGCGGCTGAGCACCCACAGCACGCTCAGCGTGTGGTGGTCGTCGATGGGCACGCGCCATTCGAAATGATGGCCGAGGAAGAAGCCGTTGGGCCACAGCGTGACGCGGCCGGTGGTCCACATCACGTTGTCTTCGCGTTCGCCGCCGCGCAGGCGCTTGTAGACGAAGCCGTGCTCGAACTCCTCGAAGGCCAGCTTCAGGTGCGTGGGCACGTAGGGGCCTTCGTCGCCCTGCAGGCGCGTGGTCCAGTTGTTGTGCGTCCACTCGAAATGCACGGGGTCGATGGAGTTCTCCTGGCACTGGAACCAGTTGCAGGGAATCTCGGCGAACACGGCCTGCGCAAAACCGTTCTTGCAGTTGAAGAGTTCCCAGTCGGGCAGCAGCGGCGCGGGCTGCGGGCCCATGTAGGCCCACAGGAGGCCGGCCTTCTCCTGCACGGGATAGGCCTTGATCTTCGTGTTCTTGCGCATGCGCGCATCGGGGTCCAGCGTTTCTTCAAAGGGCTGGTGGATGCACTGGCCGCTCGTGTCGTACTGCCAGCCGTGGTAGCTGCAGCGCAGGCCGCACTTCTCCACGTAGCCGTACGACATGTCGGCGTTGCGGTGCGGGCAGCGGCGGTCGACCAGGCCGTAGTTGCCGCTCAGGTCCTTGTAGAGCACCAGGTCCTCGCCGAGGATACGCAGCGGCTTCACGGCCTTGTCGTCGAACTCGCTGGCACCGGCGATCGGGTGCCAGTAGCGGCGCAGGTAGTCGCCCATGGGCTTGCCCGGACCCACTTCGGTCAGCAGGCGGTTTTTTTCTTCGCTCAACATGCATCGTCTCCTTGGGTGTCTGTCGTCAATCGGCGCGGATGCCGAACTCGCGCACCAGCTTGCCGAAGCGCTGGTCGTCGTCGCTGATCTGCTGCGCCAGCACGGCCGGCGCGCCGCCCACGGGCTCGATGCCCAGCGCGGCCATGCGGGCCTGCACGTCGGGCATCTTCAAAATTTCGTTGAAGTGGCGGTTGAGCGTCTGCACGACCTCGGCCGGCAGGGCCTTCGGCCCGAGCAGGCCCATCCAGGCGCTCACGTCCATGTCGCGGTAGCCCAGCTCCAGGAAGGTGGGCACGTGGGGCATGAGCTTCGTGCGCTGGCGTTCGGCCACGGCCAGCGGCACCAGCTTGCCGGCCGTGATGTGAGCCGCCACCGCGCCCGGCGTGATCCAGCCCACGCTCACGTGGCCGCCCAACGTGTCGTTGACCACCGGCGCCACGCCACGGTACGGCGCATGCGCAACGGCAATGCCGGCGTCCTTGTTGAAGAGCTCGCCCGCGATGTGCATCGGCGAGCCCGCGCCCGGCGTGCCGTACGTGAAGGCCTTGCCGGCCTTGGCACCGGCGACGAGCTGCGCCACGTTCTGGATGCCGCTCGTGGGCGCCGTGACCATCAGCACCGGGATGTTGCCGGTCTTCACGATGGGGGTGAAGTCTTTCACCACGTCGTGCGCCACGCCGGGGCCGGCTTTCAGCACGTGCTGCGCGATAGGGAAGGTGCTGGGCGTGAAGAGCAGCGTGTAGCCGTCGGCCGGCGCCTTCGCGACCCAGGCGTTGCCGATCATGCCGCTCGCGCCGGGACGGTTGTCGATGAGCACCGGCTGGCCGACGCGCTGTGCGAGCTTCTCGGCGTAGGCGCGCGCGATGGCGTCGGTGTCGCCGCCGGCCGGGTAGGCGACGACGATGGTGATCGGCTTCGCGGGCCACGACTGTGCCAGGGCCGCCGTGGCGGCACACAGCAAAAGAATGGCTCCTGCAGCGGCACGGAGCGCGTTTCGGTGGTGAAACATGATGTTGTTTTCCTTCTCGGTGGGACGACGTTGGGTGTCATCGGACTGTAGGAATGCCGCCGCGCTGCCAGAAGATATAGTTTCACTGAGTGAACCTTTTTTCTTCGGAGGCGGCATGTCAGACACCACCGGCGCGCAGAGCGTGAAGTCGATCGACGCACTGCGCCGCGGGCTCGACGTGATGCTGGCGATCCAGCGATCGTCGGCCGTCACGCTGCAGGAGCTGCACCGGCAGACCGGCCTGTCGAAGGCCACGCTGCTGCGCATCCTGAAGACGCTGCAGCAGGCCGGCTGGGTGGAGCGCAACGAGCTGGAGAAGCGCTACGTGCCCACCTCGGCCACCGGCCAGTCGGGCCCTGCGGCGGCGTGGCGCTCGCGGCTCACGGCGTTGGCCGCATCGCCGCGCGCCACGCTGCAGCGGCTGGTGCCGTGGCCGATCGACCTCGGCGTGCGCGACGGCACGGCCATGCTGATCCTCGACACCGACCGGCCGCGCAACGGCCTCGCGGTGAACTACCGCGCGCTGGGCTTTCGCCCGCCAATGCTGTTGTCGTCGCTCGGGCGTTGCTACCTTGCGTTCTGCCCCGAAGACGAGCGCCGAGAAATCCTCGCCGCACTGGCGCGTTCACCGAACGACTTTGATCGCGGCGCGCGACGCCCCGACAGCATCCGCCGCATGGTGGCGCACGCGCGCGACCAGGGCTATGCGGCGCGCGACCCCACGTCCACCAGCCTGGATTCGCCCGACCGTTTCGGCGCGGTGTCGGTGCCGGTGCGGCTCGGCGATCAGGTGGTGGGTTGCCTCAGTTGCGCGTGGCTGCCGACAGTGAAGAGCGAGCGCGAGATCGTGACGGCGCACCTGGGCGACCTGCAACAGGCCGCGCAAAGCATCGAGCGACGGCTGCGGCAAGACGGCCTCGGCCTGCCGCCCGCGAGCCCCTGAAGAACAAGCGTCAGAACTCGGCCTCGAGCTCGTCGATCTCGTCGGGCTCCTGCAGCGCGGCGGCCACCCATTCCTTCATGGCGGGCAGTTCCATCACGCGCTTGCAGTACGCGGCGCAGGTGCTGTCGAGCGCCACGTCGTAGCTCAGGAAGCGCGTGACCACGGGCGCGTACATCGCGTCGGCCATGCCGGGCTGCTTGCCGAACAGGAAGGGGCCGCCGTAGGCCTTGAGGCACTCGCGCCAGATGGCGACGATGCGGTCGATGTCGCCCTGCGCGCGCGACCACACCTTGAAGTTCTTGAAGCGGGCCTTGATGTTCATCGGCAACGCGCCGCGCATCGAGGCGAAGCCCGAGTGCATCTCGCCGCAGATGGCACGGCAGTGCGCGCGCGCCGCCGCGTCGGCGGGCAGCAGGCCGGCCTTGGGCTTGATCTCGTTCAGGTACTCGCCGATGGCCAGCGTGTCCCACACCTTGATGCCGCCGTGCTGCAGCGAAGGCACCAGCATCGACGACGACAACAGCAGCATCTCGGCCTTCATGGCCGGATCGTCGGGCGGGATGACCTTCTCGCTGAAGTCCAGCCCCGCGAGCCTGCACATCAGCCAGCCGCGCAGCGACCACGCGCCGTAGTTCTTGCTGCTGATCGTGAGAACGGGTTTGGTCATCGCGACACTCCTTGGACGATGTTGGCTGTGTGCAAGCGCCGTGCCATGAGACGCCGTGCGTGTTGGCCCACAACTTGCCTGCAACCGAAGCATGCTGTACCGCGCTTACCAGAACCAGGCCGACCTGCTCTCGCCATGGCGACTCACCGCGCAGTACCTGGGCCGCGCACTCTGGCAGAACGACACCGAGCGCACCGCACTGCGGCGCATGGCCGCGCGCTGCGAGGTCTTCTCGCGCATGCGGCTCACCCACACGCGACCCGACTACGGCATCGACTCGGTCATGGTCGACGGCACCGACGTGCCCGTGCACGAAGAGGTCGCGCTGGTCTCGCCGTTTGGCACCTTGCTGCACTTTCGCAAGGCGCACACCGATGCGGTGCACCCGCGCGTGCTGCTGGTCGCACCACTGTCGGGCCATTTCGCGACCTTGCTGCGCGAAACCGTGCGCACCCTGCTGCGCGACCACGACGTGTACCTGACCGACTGGCACAACGCGCGCGACGTGCCGCTGTGGCACGGCGGCTTCGGGCTCGACGACTACACCCTGCAGCTGGTGCGCTTCGTCGAGGCCATGGGCCCGGGCGCGCACATGGTGGCTGTGTGCCAGCCCTGCGTGGCCGCGCTGGCTGCGACCGCGCTCATGGCCGAAGACGATCACCCGGCCACGCCGCGCAGCCTCACGCTGATGGCGGGGCCGGTCGATTGCCGCATCAACCCGACCGGCGTGAACGTGCTCGCAACCAGCAAGCCCATCGAGTGGTTCCGCCGCAACCTCATCAGCCACGTGCCGTGGCCGCATGCGGGCGCGATGCGGCGCGTGTACCCCGGCTTTTTGCAGCTCACGGCCTTCATGAGCATGAACCCCGAGCGCCACAAGAAGCAGTTCGAGGACATGGAGCGCCTGCTGGTCGAAGGCGAGCTCGACAAGGCCCGCACCATCGCCGATTTCTACGACGAGTACCTGGCGGTGAACGACCTGCCGGCCGAGTTCTACCTGGAGACCGTCGAGCGCGTGTTCCAGACCTACGACCTGCCGCGCGGCGTGCTCACCGTGGCCGGGCGCACCGTGAACCCCGCGGCGATCCGGCGCACCGCGCTGCTCACCGTGGAAGGCGAGCGCGACGACATCTGCGCGGTCGGCCAGACCGTGGCCGCGCAAGACCTCTGCACCGGCATCCGCCCGTACCTCAAGACGCACCACCTGCAGGCCGGCGTCGGGCACTACGGCGTGTTCAGCGGCAGCAAATGGAACACGCAGATCTACCCGCGCGTGCGCGAGACGATCCACGCGGCCGACGAACTCCACTGAACGCAACCCAATCTGGCAGAGACCGCGGGGGCTTTGGTTGTCCTTGTGCGCCCGGCTTCCTACAATCGACCCTATGAACGTCATGGTTTTCATTGCCGGTTTCGATCGCACGGCGGCCTGCGCGGCCCCGGGCGATGCGCGCGTGCGCGCGCCCGCCGCAATGACGGCGAGGTCGCAGCAGACCCTCGCACATCCCTGAGCCCGGCGGTCAGCCTCCTTTTTTCTTCAGCGCACATCGACCGTCGGGCACCTGCCCCGCGCGGTCGCGCGCCCTGGCCCTGATCCATTGATCGATCGGCCCGGGCAACGCACCACTTCCCCAGCGTCCGACCTTCTTTCCGCCTTCGGCCCCGTGCCGCGTGGAAGAGCCTCGTCCGCTTTGTCGTCGTGTTCGTTGTGAGGATTTCCCCGTGGTGGCTCTTGCCTGCTCTCCTTCCATCCTGTTTTCGCCTTCGCCTGCCCTGCCGCCCTGGCCCGCCTGGCTGTCGTTCGACGCGCTGCGCCGCCGCTTCCTGCAGCCGGCCGAGCTGCGCATCGACGTCGATCCGAAGAAGGGTCGCCCGAGCGAGCCGCTGACGCCCGTGTACGAGCGCATGCGCGCCATGGGCGACCGCGTGCAGGACCTGCCCGCGCTGCGTCTGGACGACCCCGACCTGCGCGCGCGCTTTCGCGAGGCCGACGGCGAGACCTACGTGTACATCGAGGATGTGCGCCACCAGCGGCTGGTCGGCTACACCGTGTTCAACCGCCTCATCGAACTCGACCGCCGCGCCGACCGCCACATCCGTGCGCCGCATTCGCAGTACGACCCCGCCTACCAGCGGCGCGGGCTGGCCACGGCCGTCTACCGCTGGGCGCTCGGCAGCGGCATGTGCCTGATGAGCGGCGCGCGCCAGTCGCCGGGCGCGCATGCGCTGTGGCTGCGCCTGGGGCGCGACTACACGACGGGTTTCGTCGACCTGCGCGAGAAGCGACTGAGTTATCTCGGCGACGAGGTGGACGGCGACACGCTGTCGCAGCTGCACACGCGCATGTTCATGCTCGGCGACGGCTGGACGCTGGAGCGTTTCGGTAGCGAAACGCGCATGGCGATGCTCGAAGCGGCCTAAGCCTGCGGCAACCGTTCGCGCAGGAACCCGATGAGCTCCTGCGCCGCCACGTTGCGCATCGGCCCCGGCAGGTAAGCGAGCACCACGCGCCGCTCGATGCGCGGCGCCGACAGCGGCACCACGGCCAGCTCGGGGTCGCGCAAAGACGAGGTGTACAGCCGCGGCATCAGTCCCAGCGCCTGCCCGCTGCGCACCAGCGCGTAGAGCGTTTCGGAATAGCTCACGCGGTGCGGCTGCGCGCCCTGCGCAAACTGCGCACGCGCCGGGTCGCCCAGTGCCGGCATGCTGCCGCTTTCGAACAGCACGAGGCGCTCGCTGCCGATGGCCTCCCAGCGCGCCTCGCCGGCCGCCGCCAGCGCGTGGTCGCGCCACACCACCAGCACCAGCGGGTCGCGGAACAGGTCGATGCATTCCAGCCCGCCGGGCGGCTCGGTGATCGCGGCCACGGCCATGTCGAGCTGGCCGCTGCGCAGCTCGGCCAGCAGCACCGTGGAGGGCGCGTCGCGCCAGGCCAGCTCCACCTCGCCGCGCTGCTGCAGGAAGTCGGCCGCCGCCGCCGCGACACGCGCGCTGGCCGAGGGGATCACGCCCACGCGCACATAGGCCCGGCCGCGCTGCACCGTGCTTTCGATGTCGCGCAGCGCCACCTCGAAGGTGTTGACGAGAAAGTCGGTGCGCGCCAGCACCTCGGCGCCGACGGGCGTGAGTTCGAGCCGGTGGGTGGAGCGGGTCAGCAGCTCGGCGCCGAGCAGCTTTTCCATCTGCTTGATCGCGTTGCTCAGCGCGGGCTGCGTGATGGCGAGACGGCGCGCCGCGCGGCCGAAGTGCCCTTCCTCGACCAGCACCGAGAAACACTGCAGCTGACGCAGCGTGAGTGCACGCAGGGGCAAGGCGGCCATGGGCGTCCTGGTTATCGATTCAATGAATCAAATTATAGAAATTCAAAATTTTCCTTATGAGCACGCACTGCCTAGACTGCGCCGCATGACCCTTGCCGCGCATGCACCCGCCTCCGTTCCTTTCGCGCTCGAAGCGATGCTGCGCGAGATTCCCAAGGTGGAGCTGCACTGCCACCTCTTCGGCACCGTGCGCCACGGCACCTTCCGCCAGCTCAACCAGCGCGCCGGCGCGCCGCTGGCCGACGCGGAAATCGACGGCTTCTACACGCGCGGCGAAAAGCCCGTGGGCGTGCTGCGCGTGCTGCGCGCGCTCGACGCCCAGCTGGTGCGCAGCGCCGACGACCTGTACCAGCTCGCGCTCGAATACCTGCAGGATGCGGCCTCGCACCAGGTGCGCTACGCCGAGTTCTTCTGGAACCCGACCGGCACGGTGCACGGCTCGGGCATTGCGTACCCGCTCGCGCAGGGCGCCATCGTCCGCGCGATCCACGATGCGCAGCAGGCGTTCGGCATCACCGGGCGGCTCATCGCCGCCATCGACCGCGAAGCCAGTGCCGAAGCGGCCGTGGAGATGGTCGAGTGGGTCAAGGCCCACCGCTGCGACGAGGTGATCGGCATCGGCATCGACTACCGCGAGAACGACCGGCCGCCCGAGCTGTTCGCCCGTGCGTACGCCGATGCGAAGAAGGCCGGCCTCAAGACCACCGCGCACGCCGGCGAGTTCGGCATGCCCTGGACCAACGTGCGCACCGCGATCGAGCTGCTGCAGGTCGACAGCATCGACCACGGCTACA
>NZ_CALRZC010000253.1:0-11541 GCF_943372545.1 Variovorax sp. YR752
GCGCCGAGCAGCAGCGCCGAGGGCTCCGCCAGGCCGAAGGATTCGCCGAAGGTGCCCGCCGCGAGCTGCTTCTCGGTCAGCGCCTTGTGCAGGCGCCCGGACGGCGTGTCGCCGAGGATCAGCGCCAGCAGGTCACCCGCCGCCGAGTCCGGGTGACTCGCCGGCGGCATGTGGTAGCCCGCGAAGATCAGCGGCGCGCCGCCGGTCCGCCGCAGCGTCACGCTGCGCTCGCCGTCCTGCGCCGGGTCGAGCGTGTACTGGGCGGGCAGCGTCCGCTTCGGCCTCGGCAGCTTGCCGAAGGTCGCGGCCACACGGCGCAGGACCCGCGCCGAGTCGAAGGCGCCGGAGACGATCAGCGTCGCGTTGTCCGGCTGGTAGTACTGGCGGTAGAAGGCCTGCAGCCGGGCGATGGCGACGTTCTCGACGTCGCTGCGCGCGCCGATCACGTCCTTGCCGTAGTTGTGCCAGTCGTACATCAGCGCCAGCGTGCGCTGGTAGAGGATGCGCTGCGGGCTGTTCTCGCCCATCTCCATCTCGTTGCGCACCACGGTCATCTCGGTGTCGAGGTCCTTGCGCGCGATGAAGCTGTTGACCATCGAGTCGGCCAGCCAGCCGACGTACCAGTCGAGGTTGGCCTCGTTGGCGGAGAAGCTCGCGGTGTAGTTGGTGCGGTCGAAGCTGGTCGAGCCGTTGGCGCTGAGGCCGCGCTTTTCGAACTCCGCCCACACGTTGCGGTGTGTCGCGGTGCCCTTGAAGATCAGGTGCTCGAGCAGGTGGGCCATGCCTGTCTCGCCGTAGTTCTCGTGGCGAGAGCCGACGTGGTAAGTCAGGTTGACCGTGGTGGTCGGCTTGGAGTCGTCCGGGACCAGCAGCAGCCGCAGGCCATTGGCCAGCCGGTACTCGGAGATGCCTTCGACTTCGGTGACGGCGCGCAGGCCGCCTGGCAGCGGGGCGGCCTGGGCGAGGCCAATGTGCAGGCCGATGAGGACGAGGACGAGACCGCGGAGGTGTCTGAGCATGGTCGGCACGGGGGCTTCGGGAGACGGCAGTGTAGGAGTGCACCGGTCCCGAAAAGATCCGCGGCCGTGCCGGCCGCTCGCCCGCTCAGGCGCTCTGCTTGGCCTTCTGGTACGCAGTCATGCCGGAGGAGACCTCGGCCTTGGCCGAGTCCGGGCCTTCCCAGCCCTGCACCTTCACCCACTTGCCGGCTTCCAGGTCCTTGTAGTGCTCGAAGAAGTGCTGGATCGCCTTCAGGCGCATCTGGTTGATGTCTTCCGGCTTGTGCCAGTGGCTGTAGATCGGGCAGACCTTGTCGATCGGCACGGCCAGCAGCTTGGCGTCGCCACCGGCCTCGTCGTCCATCTTCAGCACGCCCAGGGGCCGGCAGGTCACCACCACGCCCGGCGTCAGCGCGTAGGGCGTGATCACCAGCACGTCGACCGGGTCGCCGTCGTCGGCCAGCGTCATCGGGATGTAGCCGTAGTTGCACGGGTAGTGCATCGCCGTCGTCATGAAGCGGTCGACGAACATCGCGCCCGTTTCCTTGTCGACCTCGTACTTGATCGGGTCGGCGTTCATCGGGATCTCGATGATCACGTTGAACTGATCGGGCGCCTTGGCGCCGGGGGTGACGTTGTGCAGGCTCATGGCGGTGTGGACTGACTACGGAAAAACCCGCATTCTACGCAGAGCACTGTCGGCGACCTGACACATTGATCAGGGGCACGGAACGGTGGAAAACACCGGGCCGGCGACGTTGCCGGCGCCGGGGCTGATCCCGTAGCATCCCGCGAGCCCTGGAGCGGGCCGCGGCTTGCGCTTGCGCGAACGTTCCGTTGTATTCAATCAATCGAAGAGCCAATCAATGAGGAAGGAGATCCACTGATGTCCACCACCGTGGCGCTTTACATCGCGCTGGCCTGTGGTCTGGCCGCCGTTGTCTACGGCTTCGTTCAGCGAAGCTGGATTCTCAGCCAGAGTGCCGGCAATGCCCGCATGCAGGAAATCGCCGGAGCGATCCAGCAGGGTGCAGCCGCCTACCTGGCCCGGCAGTACAAGACCATCGCGATCGTCGGAGTGGTCCTGGCCATCCTGATCGGCATCTTCCTCGACGGCAGCACCGCCATCGGCTTCGTCGTCGGCGCGGTGCTCTCGGGCGCCTGCGGCTTCATCGGCATGAACGTGTCGGTTCGCGCCAACGTGCGCACCGCGCAGGCCGCGACCAAGGGGATCGGCCCGGCGCTCGATGTGGCCTTCAAGGGCGGCGCGATCACCGGCATGCTGGTTGTCGGCCTGGGCCTGCTGGGCGTGACGATCTTCTTCATGTTCCTCACCGGCAACGGCAACCTGACGCCGGACAAGAGCCTGTCCAGCGTGCTCAAGCCGCTGCTCGGCCTGGCCTTCGGCTCGTCGCTGATCTCGATCTTCGCGCGTCTGGGCGGCGGCATCTTCACCAAGGGTGCCGACGTGGGCGCCGACCTGGTCGGCAAGGTCGAAGCCGGCATTCCCGAGGACGACCCGCGCAACCCGGCGGTGATCGCCGACAACGTCGGCGACAACGTCGGCGACTGCGCCGGCATGGCCGCCGACCTGTTCGAGACCTACGCCGTCACGCTGATCGCCACGATGGCGCTGGGCGCCCTGATGGTGGCGGCCGCGCCGATGCAGGCGGTGGTCTACCCGCTGCTGCTCGGCGGCGTGTCGATCATCGCGTCGATCATCGGCTGCTCGTTCGTCAAGGCCTCGCCCGGCATGAAGAACGTCATGCCCGCGCTGTACAAGGGCCTGGCCGTCGCTGGCGTGCTGTCGTTCGTCGCCTTCATCGGCGTGACGATGCTGGTGATGCCCGACACCGCGCTGGGTGCCGGCACCCAGTGGAAGCTGATCGGCTCCTGCGCCGTCGGCCTGGTGCTGACCGCCGTACTCGTGTGGATCACCGAGTTCTACACCGGCACGCAGTACTCGCCGGTGCAGCACATCGCGCAGGCCTCGACGACGGGTCACGGCACCAACATCATCGCCGGCCTCGGCGTGTCGATGCGCTCGACGGCCTGGCCGGTGCTGTTCGTCTGCGCCGCCATCATGGCCGCCTACGGCCTGGCTGGCCTGTACGGCATCGCCATCGCAGCGACTGCCATGCTGAGCATGGCCGGCATCGTGGTGGCGCTCGACGCCTACGGCCCGATCACCGACAACGCCGGCGGCATCGCCGAGATGTCGGAGCTGCCGGCCAGCGTGCGCGACATCACCGACCCGCTGGACGCGGTGGGCAACACCACCAAGGCGGTGACCAAGGGCTACGCGATCGGCTCGGCCGGCCTGGCCGCGCTGGTGCTGTTCGCCGACTACACACACTCGCTCGAAGGCCGCGGCATGAGCGTGAGCTTCGACCTGAGCGACCCGAAGGTGATTGTCGGCCTGTTCATCGGCGGCCTGATCCCCTACCTGTTCGGCGCCATGGCGATGGAAGCCGTCGGCCGCGCGGCGGGCTCGGTGGTGGTCGAGGTGCGCCGCCAGTTCAAGGAGATCAAGGGCATCATGGAAGGCACCGCCAAGCCGGAGTACGGCAAGGCGGTCGACATGCTGACCACGGCGGCGATCAAGGAAATGATCGTCCCGTCGCTGCTGCCGGTGATCGTGCCGGTGGTCGTGGGCATGACGCTCGGCGCGGCCGCGCTCGGTGGTTTGCTGATGGGCACGATCGTGACGGGCCTGTTCGTCGCGATCTCGATGTGCACCGGCGGCGGTGCCTGGGACAACGCCAAGAAGTACATCGAAGACGGACACCATGGCGGCAAGGGCAGCGAAGCCCACAAGGCCGCGGTCACCGGCGACACGGTGGGCGACCCCTACAAGGACACCGCCGGCCCGGCCGTCAACCCGCTGATCAAGATCATCAACATCGTGGCGCTGCTGATCGTGCCGCTGCTGCCGATGAGCGGCGCCACCAGCAAGGCAACCAGCCACACCGCCACACCGGCGGCGGTAGCGGCCCCGGCGCCTGCCGCCAGCAAGTAGCCGCGGCGCTCGGCGAACTCACGGGGCCGGCTGCAAAGCCGGCCCCTTTTCATTGCAGCTTCGCTTCAGCGCGACAGCCAGTGGTCGACGAATGCCGGCAGGTCCTGGTGGCTGCTGCTGACCCAGGCCAAGTCAATCCCGACATTCGGACTTCCATTCGGCGCGCGCAGGATCAGCGCTGCGTGCACGGCGTCGGGGATGCCGCGGAAGTACGGCAGGTAGTCATCGACGAACACCTCGGCGCCGATCGCCTCGACCGCATCGGCCTTCGGGCTGCGCATCGACTCGTGGTGGCCCGTTGCGATCACGCGCTGGATCGGGAAGCCCAGATTCTTCAGGTTGTCGCGCCGCGCCGCCTCGAAGCGTGCGTCGAGTGCCGAGACGCACACGAGCTGGTACCCCGCGTCATGCAGGCGATGGCAGGCCTCGATGGCGCCGTCGATAGCGGGCACGGTCGACCAGAACTGATCGTCGAACGTGGACCTGAAGCGTGCCTTCTTGAACAGCCTCAGGCGCGGAACCTCCCAACGGTCGATCGGCCAGTAGGCCTGCGGGTCGCGCTCGCGGGGGTACTCGCCGAACGCGCGCTGCCACGCCATGGCGTAGGCGAGGTGGAAATCGAGCAGGACGCCATCGGCATCCAGGGCAATCACGGGTCGAGCCATGGCATCGACTCTAGCCCGTGCACCGAACGCTCAGAATGGTGTCCCTGGCCGGCTTGTGCAACCGTTTACGTCGGTGTTGCGGAATACTGGGACAATAGCGGGTTGATCGGGCGCCGCCGCGCCCCACTTGTTCGTGTTCAGCTCTTCGGGAACGACCGCTTCATGACCACACGCCGCAACACGCCCTCTTCCTCGAACGAATCGCCGTCCCTGAAGCTGCGACAGACCCAGGCGGAGTACACCGCCGCGCGGCCCAGCGCCGAACCCGGCATCCGGCCGCTGATGTCGAGCTCGAAGATGTACGTGTGCCGGCGCTGCCAGGCCAACTTCAAGACCGGCGACGGCAAGCCCGATCCGCGCCTGCCCGGCCTCGGCAAGTGCAACGCCTGCCTGGCCACCGCCGCCACCACGGCCGCCTGAGCGAGACCAGGAGCGTTCAGAGCCAGCGCCAGATGCGCATCAGCCAACGCGGCAAGCGGGTGGCGACAGGGCGGTAGTGCTGGCGAAGGGGGTAGTCCATAGTGGCCTCCATGCGATGCAAAGTACTGTATGAAAATACAGTACTTTGTGCAAGCGCAAGCCCCTGCAGAGGCATCCGCACCGCAGACCGGCGCCTAGAGATCCAGCACCAGCCTCGCCGACTTCGCCCGCGAACAACAAGGCAGGAACTGGTCGCCAGCGGCCTGCTCCTCGGGGGTCAGGTAGAGGTCGCGGTGGTCGGGCACGCCGTCGATCACCTTGGTCAGACAGGTTCCGCACACACCCTGCTCGCACGAGGTGGCAATCGCCACGCCGCACTGCCCCAGCGCCTGCACCACGCTCACCCCGGCAGGCACCGGAATGACCCGGCCTGAACTGGCGAGCATCACCTCGAACGCCTCGCCGCCGCCTGCCGCTGCGGGCTCGGCGCCGAAGAACTCAAAGTGGATCTGCGCCTCGGGCCAGCCCTGCGCACGTGCACTGCCAAGCACCGCGTCCATGAAGCCCTTCGGCCCGCAGACATAGAGATGCCGGCCGGCCGGCGCCTGCGCCAGCAGCGCCGCGATGTCCAGCCGCTGCGCTGCCGGGCCGTCGTCGAAGTGGAACTGCACGCGCTCCGCAAATGGCGAGGCTTCGATGCGCGGCACGAACGCTGTGCGCGACTTCGACCGCGTGCAGTAGTGCATCTCGAATGCCGCACCGGCGTTGGCCAGCCGCTCGGCCATGCACAGCAGCGGCGTGACGCCGATGCCGCCGGCCAGCAGCAGATGGCTCGCCGCCTCATGGGCCAGCGCGAAGTGGTTCTTCGGCGCACCGATGGTCAGCGTGTCGCCTTCGTTCACCTGCTCATGCATCGCCGCAGAACCGCCGCGCGAGGACGGGTCGCGCAGCACAGCGATCAGATAGCGGTGTGTCTCGGTCGGGTCGTTGCACAGCGAGTACTGGCGCGTGAGGCCGCCGGGCAGTTGAACGTCGACGTGCGAGCCGGCGGCGAACGCGGGCAGCGGCGCCCCGTCGGCGCTGACGAGTTCGAAGCTGCAGATGCCTTCGGCTTCGACCGTCTTGCGCGCCACGCGCACGGACAGCGTGACCCCGCTCACGGGGCCACCGTGCGCTCTTGCGCCACCAGCTTGTCGACGATGCGGCGCGCCTGCACGCCACCGAGGTCGGTGTTCAGCGAGAGCAGTTTGCGCTCGGGCTGGGCCGTCAGATTGCGTTGCTGCGACTCGAGCATCTCGAGGTCTTCCATGAAGACCTTGCCCTGCGCTTCGCGGATCGACGCGGTGAGCGCCTTGTCCTCGGGGCGGAAGTTGCGCGCCAGCCCCCAGAAGTACCAGATAGAGGTCTCGGTCTCCGGCGTGATCAGGTCGACGACGATGCCCGAAGTCTTCACCGCGGCCGGCGCGTCGAAGCCGCCCTGCCCGGCCAGGGCCACGCCGACGTCGATGAACACGCTGGAAGGCGGCACGAACCGGCAGCGCTGCCAGCGGTCCACCGTGGCCTGATCGTCCAGGCCGTTGCCACGCATCGCGGCCTGCCAGAACGGCGGCGCCTTCACACCGGGCATGTCGCGCCGGGTGATGACGACGTCGCCCTCGGTCGTGGTGTTCGCCGGCACTTCGTCGAGTTCCTGCTGACCGATGCTCGTGGCATGCACGTACTTCTCGTGCGTCAGGTCCATCAGGTTGTCGATCATCAGCCGGTAGTCGCACTTCACATGGAACATGCCGCCGCCGAAGGTCCAGGCCGGGTCCTCGGCCCAGGCGAGGTTCGGCAGCAGCGCCGGATCGGCCTTCGCGGCCTCGCCCGGCCAGACCCAGACGTAGCCGTAGCGCTCGATCACCGGATAGTGCGTCACCGGCGGGAAGCCGCGCACGCGCTGGCCGGGCATCGCCACCGTCTTGCCGTCGCAACCCATCTCCAGGCCGTGGTAACCGCAGACCAGTTTGCCCTCGACCACCTTGCCGAGCGACAGCGGCGCCCCCCGATGCGGGCACCAGTCTTCGAGACCGACGGCCTGACCTTCAGGGCCGCGGAAGAACACGATGCGCTCACCGCACACCGTGCGGCCCAGCGGCTTCTCGTCGATTTCGGCCGGCGCGCAGGCCACGTACCATGCATTTTTCGGGAACATCGCAGTCTCCTGGATCCAATCGGCGGTTGTTGATTGGATCCAATTGTGCGACAAACCGACATCAGAAGGCAACAATCACCTACCAATGGATCCAATAGAAGCCCCGCCGAGCGATTCCAGCAGCGTGGTCGCCACCTTGCGCCAGCTCATCGTGAACGGTCGCCTGGCCGCCGGCGAGCGGCTGGCGGAGATTCCGGTGGCCGAGTCGCTCGGCGTGTCGCGCACGCCGGTGCGCCTGGCCTTCCGCTCGCTCGAACAGGAAGGGCTGCTCGCCAAGGCCGGCAAGCGCGGCTACGTGGTGCGCAGCTTCTCGGAGGCCGACGTGCGTGCGGCCGTCGAGGTGCGCGGCACGCTCGAAGGCCTGGCGGCGCGTCACCTCGCCGAGCGTGGCATGTCGGCCGAGGTGCGTGCGACGCTGGCCGCGTGCATCACCGAAGGGGCGACGGTCCTGGCCAAGGGCCACCTGGTCGAGGAGGATGTCGGCCGCTGGAGCCGGCTCAACAAGCGCTTCCACGACGCCCTGGTCGATGCGCACGAAAGCCGCGTCATCGCCGACGCGATCGCGCGCAACAACCACCTGCCCTTTGCCTCGGCCGACTCGATCGCGCTGGACCGCGCCGCGCTGCCCGGCGAGTATCAGAAGCTGCGCATCGCGCAATTGCAGCATCAGCTGGTATTCGACGCGCTCGATCGGCGCGAGTCGGCGCGCGTCGAGATGCTCATGCGAGAGCACGCGTGGGTGGGCTTCCGCTACGGCCAGATGCTCGGCCTGGAGACCGGCCCGATCGCGGGGCTGCCGGGGTGATGGCGAGGGCCACTCACCCGACAGCGGCGCCACGGCACGCGCGCGCAGGCAACCCGATCGTCAACGACACCGCAGCTGGAACTGGCGTTCGCGCGCCTGCCGGCGCCGCTCGGCGATGCGGTCCTGGGTGGACGCCGACTGAGGCTGCCGCGCGAGCGAGTCGAGGCGACTGATGCGCTCGTCCAGAGCTCGGCAATCTTCTTGACGACGTTCGCTCTTCGTGGGCTGCGCCGAGTTCTGCACGGGAGCCTGCTGCGCCAGGGCAGCCACCCTCGCCGCCTCCCGGACGGCCTGATCGCCGAGCTGCACCTGCATCTCGAACGGCATGCCATCCGGAACGCTCACGATCCGCTCGATGGTGGCTTGCTGCGTGCTGCAATGCGTGTTGGACCAGAAGGTGCCACTGCCGTACGACTTGCACAGGTAGAGCGGGGCCGCGTACACCGCGACCGGGCAGAGCAAGGCCATGGCCAGAAGGGTCCGCATGGGTCAGCGCAGCAAGGGGTTGCGCGCCACTTCACCCTTCTTCGTGCAGATCGCCTCCGACACCGAGCGCCCCATCACGCTGATGGATCCGCCGACGAAGCAGTTGAACTCCTGCCCTGCCTTGCTGCGCACGCTGTAGCGCGTGGTGGTGCCCTCGTCGGTGCGATTGCTGATGGTGAAGTCGCTCTTGGCCAGCCCGAGTGCAAAGGCGGTCCGGTCCACAAGGGCCTCGTCGGTCACGGCGATCGAGGCGCAGCCGCTGGACAGGGCGGCGGCAGCGGCGGCGAGAAGTACGGTCAGCGAAGCTTGCGTCATGGTGGTTCCTTTCAGTGTCGAGACATCGGGGTTGCCCGGCCCGCCTGATACGCGGCGGGCTGGGCAACGCGGGTTCAGGGGTTGAACGTCGGCGCGCGCTTCATCGCAGCAGGCTCACCCACAGGCTCTTGCGCGCGCTGCTGCCGGCCACGTCGCCGCGCACCCAGGCGGCCACGCCGTCGCCCTCGCGGTTGAACGCGGAGAACGCGTCGGCACCCAGCCCGTCCTGTGGTTCGATCGCCACCGCACCGCTCCACGATCCGCCCCAGGTCAAGCGGCGCGAGTACACGTCGCTGCCCGTGGTCGGGTTGGGCCAGCGGTCGGGCGCGACGTAGACGATCACGGCGTTGCCATCGGCGTCCTGCCCCAGCTGGGTGTTGACACCGTAGGTGTTCACCAGCACCGGGGTCGAGAACCCGGCGCCCGGCGTGTACTGCATCGACTTCACGCCGTAGAGGCCGCTGTTCCAGATCACGACGGCACGCCCGGTGGGCGTCATCACCAGCCGGATGCGGGCCGAGAAGATCGAACTGACCGCGTTGGCGTCGACCTCGACGGCGCTTCCCCAGCCCGATGTGGCGCTGAAGACGTTGTAGTACAGCGAGTCACCCTGATGCCACACGGCGATCGCGTTGCCGCTGGCGTCCATGGCCACACGCGGCGGACTCTCCGGGCTGACGGTATCGAAGCTGTCGTCGATGGTCTGCGGCGCCTGCCAGCCGCCGGACTGCGGCAGGTAGCGCGCTGCCTTGACGCTGTAGTTCGAGTCGCCCGGGTTGCGCTCGCGCCAGATCGCCATGGCCGTGCCGTTGGTGCTGATCGCCACGTCGGCATCCTTGGCGTCCAGCGAACCGCTCGCGTCCACGCGGGCCCAGGCGAGCCAGCTGTTCGCATTGGCAGGCAAGCTGATGTTGTAGACGTCCTGGCCGGAGATCACGACGCCGATCGCGCCGCTCGCGTCCATCACCGCCGCGCTGAGCAGGCCGCCGCTGCGCGCCGGAGGCACGAACGGGCTGCCCCAGCCGGAGGCGCCGGTGAAGCGGCGCGTCTCGAGGTTCGGCCGCAGCCAGGTGGCCGTTCCCGCGGCATCGATCAGCAGGCGGCCTTCGACCAGCGCCACGCTGCCGCTGCTGGTCGACACGCCGGGCACCACCGCCGCGGCGTCCCAGCCCTGGCCGGCGACGTAGCGGCGCGAGAAGACCTTGCGCGTGCTGCCGTCGGGCGTGCCGTCGGACTGCTCCCACATCACGATGGCGTGGCCGTTGGCCGACATCGCCGTCAGCACGCGGGTGGACACGTTGAAGTCGTTGTTGGACTCCAGCAGCTGCGGCGTCTGCCACGTCGGCGCCGCCGGTGCCGCCGCAAAGGTCGCACCCACGTTGCGATTGGCGGACATGGCCAGCGTGCAAGTGGCCGTCGCGCCGGCGCAAGCGCCACTCCAGCCGGTGAAACGCTGACCCGCCGATGGCGTCGCGGTGAGCACGACGCTCGCACCGTCTGCGAACGCACCGCTGCAATCACTGCCGCAGTCGATGCCGACCGGCTGCGAGCGCACCAAGCCGGAGCCGGTGCGCGTCACATTCAGCGTGCGCTGCACCGGCGCGATCGCGGCGAAGACGGCGCTGACGCTGCGCGCCTGGCTCATCGTGACGGTGCAGCTCTGACCCGCACCGGTACAGGCCCCACCCCAGCCGGAGAAGACCTGGCCCGCCCCCGGGGTCGCGCTCAGCACGACGCTGCTGTTGGCGGCAAACGACGCACTGCAGGTGCTGCCGCAATCGATGCCCGCCGGCTGCGAGCGGACGGTGCCGCTGCCGGTCACCGTCAGGCCCAGCGAGAAGGTCGACGACGGCGGCGCATTGAAGCCGGCCGTCACGGTGCGCGCCTGCTGCATGGTCAGCGTGCAGGTGCGTGCGCTGCCGCTGCAGTCACCGCCCCAGCCGGCGAAGACCCGGCCCGTGGCCGGTGTCGCGATCAGCGTCACGGTGGTGGCCGGGTCGAAGCGGGCGCTGCAATCGGCACCGCAGTCGATGCCGGCCGGATCCGACACCACGCTGCCGCCCGCGCTGACGGACACCGACAGCGTATTGCCGGCCGGCGGTAGCGACGTGCCACCGCCCCCTCCCCCGCCTCCGCAGGCGGTCAGAGCAAGACAGGTCAGCGCCAGGAGGCTGGCGAGACGGGGTCGTCGGCGCGATCGAATGAATGGCATGTGGATCGATGAAGGCTGTGGGCGTGGATGGAGCAGTCGCTGGTGGCGACCGGACGAAGGAGCGAAGCGAACACCTTCTTGGGTAAACTTCCCAAACAGTGATTTTTGGGAAGTCTCTCCAAATCCATGTCCGGAGTCAAGTGGCTTCGCCGATACTTGCGGAATGGCGTCGAAGGTCGAACTGGTGCTCAAGGCTTTCGTGGCGGCGAACCGCCCGCTGGTCAGGCTGCTGATCGGCCGGGGCGCCACGTTCCCGGCCGTCGTGGAGCAGTTGCGCCAGCTGTTCGTCGACGAGGCGATCGCCGAGATCCGCGCTCGCGGCATGAAACCCACCAGCAGCGCGGTGTCCCTGCTCAGCGGCGTGCACCGGAAGGACCTGCGCGCGCGCGAGCTCGGCGCAATGAAGGATCCGTTGCCGCCGGCCGTG
>NZ_CALRZC010000254.1:0-11431 GCF_943372545.1 Variovorax sp. YR752
CAGGCCGCCAGCGTCGACGCCGGTCACGCCGCCGAGGACGCCGCCCAGGAGGCCGTCGTCACCCAGCACCCCGCCGAGCAGACCGCCGTCGCCGCCGAGGACGCCACCCAGGAGGCCGTCGTCACCCAACACGCCGCCGAGCAGACCGCCGTCGCCGCCGAGGACACCGCCCAGAAGGCCGTCGTCACCCAGCACGCCGCCGAGCAGACCGCCGTCGCCACCGAGGACGCCGCCCAACAGGCCGCCGTCACCGCCGAGGACACCACCCAGCAAGCCATCGCCACCGATCAGGTTGGCCACGCCGTCGGTCACGAAGTCGACTTGCGTGTCCACCCCATTCAGCAGGCCACTCGTCGCGCCAGCGCCGAGCAGCTGGTCGACCACCGGGCTGGCCAGGTCGGCCACGCCGTCCGTGACGTCATCGACGAGGCTGTCGGCCGGGTCGAGCACGTTCGGGTTGTTCGGCGTGAAGCTCTCGCCGAGCACCGGGGCCAGCAGGCCGTCGACGGTGTCGGTCACGCTGTCGGTCAGCGGCGAGACCGGGGCCAGCAGGTCGCCCAGACCGAGGTCGCCGAGCACGCCGGTGTTCAGGCCAGCCGCCAGGCCGGCGACCACGCCGTCGGCCGGGTCGAGCAGTGCCGCGCCGGTGCCGGGGGTGCCGCCACCGCCGATGCCGCCGACCACACCACCCAGCAGACCGCCGAGGAGGCCTTCGTTGCCGAGCAGGCCGCCCACGGGGCCGTCTTCGCCGAGCAGGCCACCGACCACGCCGTCCGGCCCGAGCAGGCCGCCGGCGCCGTCGCCGCCGAGCAGGCCACCCAGCGGGCCGTTGTCGCCCCGCAGGCCGCCAAGCAGGCCGTCGTCACCGAGCAGGCCGCCGATGGGGCCGGTGCCGCCGAGCAGACCGCCGACCAGGCCGTTGTCGCCGAGCACGCCGCCCAGCACGCCGTCGCCGCCGAGCAGGCCGCCGATGGGGCCGGCATCGCCGAGCAGGCCACCGACCAGGCCGTCGTCACCCAGCAGGCCGCCCAGCGGGCCGTCGCTGCCGAGCACACCGCCCAGCAGGCCGTCGTCGCTCAGGAGGCCGCCGACCAGACCGTCGTTGCCGAGCAGGCCGCCGATGGGGCCGCCTTCGCCGATGACACCGCCGAGCACGCCGCCCAGCAGACCGTCGTCGCCGCCGAGCAGGCCGCCCAGCGGGCTGTCTGCGAGCAGGCCGGAGATCGCGCCGTCCTGGCCGAGCAGGTTGTCGACAAGGCCGCCCTGGCCGAGCAGTTCGCCGGTGAGGCCTTCCGAACCGGCGAGGCCGGCCAGTGCGCCGTCGCCGCCGAGCAGGCCGCCCACGAGGCCGTCGTCACCCAGCAGGCCGCCGACCGCGCCCTCGTCGCCGAGCAAGCCGCCCAGCAGGCCTTCCGCGCCGAGCAGGCCGCCGGTCAGGTTGCCGACGGCGCCGTCGCCGAGCAGACCACCGACCAGGCCGTCGTCGCCGAGCACGGTGTCGAGCAGGCCGCCGACGGCGGTGTCTTCACCCAGCAGGCCGCCGACCAGGCCGTCCGGTGCCAGCAGGCCACCGACCAGACCGTCTTCGGCCAGCACGCCTTCCACGAGGCTGCCTTCGCCGAGCACGTTCTCGAGCAGGCCGCCGAGCGCGCCGTCGTCGCCCAGCAGTTCGTCGGTGACGCCGCCGAGGCCAAGGGCGTCGGTGAGGCCGCTGACGATGCCGTTGTCGCCGACGAGGTTCTCGAGCCCGTTGTTGAGCGCGTCGGTCACGTAGTCGACCTGGTTGAGCAGGCCGTCCGTGATGGCACCGGCGGCGCCGGCGCCGAGCAGCGGATCGAGCACCGGGCTCAGCACGCCGCCGAGCGGGTCGGTGATGCTGCCGACGGTGTCGTCGATCGGATCGAACTGGTTCGGGTCGTTGGCCTGGAACTCTTCGCCGAGCAGCGGAGCCAGCACGTCGTCGACGACGTCGGTCAGGTTGTCGACCGTCTCCGACACCGGGGTGAGCGAGCCGCCGAGGCCGAGCGCGTCATCCAGGCCACCGACAGCGCCGCCCAGGATGCCGTCAGCGGGGTTGAGCAGGCTGTCACCGTCTGCGTCGGCATCACTGTCCGCGTCTGCGTCGCTATCCGAGTCGGAGTCCGAATCAGAGTCGCTGTCAGAGTCACTGTCGCTGTCGGAGTCGCTGTCCGAGTCGGAATCGCTGTCCGAGTCCGAGTCCGAGTCAGAGTCAGAGTCGCTGTCCGAGTCGCTGTCGGAATCGGAGTCTGAATCCGAGTCGCTGTCCGAGTCGGAATCAGAGTCGCTGTCGCTGTCAGAGTCAGAGTCGCTATCCGAATCGGAATCCGAATCGGAATCCGAGTCGCTGTCCGAATCCGAATCCGAATCCGAATCCGAATCCGAATCCGAGTCAGAGTCCGAGTCCGAGTCGCTGTCCGAGTCAGAGTCCGAGTCAGAATCCGAATCAGCGTCCGCATCGGACTCACCGCCCGGGCCGCCCACGAACAGCGGGAAGCCGGAGGTGCCACCGTCGCTGCCACCGCCGCTGAGCGCAGCACCCAGCGCCGCGGCGCCCAGGGCGCCCAGCGCGAATTCACCGAGGCCGATGCCGCTGCCGGCTGCGGTCTTCTTGGTCACTGCCAGAGCGGCCGCGTCGGCGTCGCTGTCCGGCGGGGTCACTTGCAGGTCGCCCGAGGCGACGTCCACATTCACTTGTTCGAGGCCACCGGGCAGCTTGGTCGAGCCGATGGTTGCATCGGTGCCGCTGGTGAAGACGCCGGCCAGCGGCGCCTTGTTGGAGGCCGATCCGGGGAACAGCACGTTGGCCTGGCCGCCGTCCGGCACGATCACGCGGTCGCCGGCCATCAGGGTCTGATTGCCGTCCACCGGAATGCGGACACCCTCGCGCATCACTGCAACGCCGGGCGTAGCATTGGACAATGTGCCCACGCTGGAAGACGCCACGGCCGCAGGCGCGGCGGAGGCGCCGGCGCTGATGCCCGGCGCGCCCAACGGCGTGACGGTGGCTTGGGCGAGAAGCACGGGCGCAGCGCCAGCGGCGGAGAGCCCTTCGGTCGAAACGGTCGATGCTTGTGGAGCGGTCATGGCAGCCTCTGTGACAAAAGATGCATCTACAGGGGCAACTTGCGTGCCGCTTTTTTTCCGCCGTGCCAACGACGCGCCAACGGCGCTTCAAGTGCTTGATTTGTATGAGAATTTTTCTGAAAACCGCGTCGCATGCCGAACGCCGAAACAGCCCACAAAGACCTCATTTCGCGATTCGTTACGTAACGATGTAACGCCACGTACCCGGAACGCCGGACACGTCTCTCGCACTTTCCACAGGCCCGCCGCGCAGACCGCGCCGCCCGTTTTTTCTCCCTTTCTTCTCTCCTCTATCTAGATATGTTCAATCCCTCCCAGGAAGACGTGCGTCGCTTCTTCTGCGACGTGTACGCCAAGCACCGGCAGGGCCTGCCGATGGAGCCGCTGGAGACCATCGCGGCCGGCTGGATCGACGAGCACCCCGAGTACCACGAGGACCTGATCGACGCCGACGCGGCGGTGGCGCGGGTCTATGACGGCTCGAACGGCCGCGAGAACCCGTTCCTGCATCTGTCGATGCACCTGTCGATCAGCGAGCAGTGCTCGATCGACCAGCCGCGCGGCATCCGCCAGGCCGTCGAGCTGCTGGCCGCGCGCCGCGGCTCGCTGCTGCATGCGCACCATGAGGCGATGGATTGCCTCGGTCAGATGATGTGGGAGAGCCAACGCGCGGGGCGTCCGCCGGACGGCGATGGCTACGTGGCGTGCGTGCAGCGCAGGGCCACTAAGGACTGACGAACCCTCAGCCGGTCGCGCGCGGGGTTGTTCCTTTTCGCGACGGCAAGGCCCCCTGCGCCTTCGCCGCCTCGCGCAGCAGCCCCGCCATCGCGGCGCGCAACGGCGACGGCTCGGCCTCGCTGCGCTGCAGCAGGCCGACCGGCTCTTCGGTGCCGGTGGTGTCGATCGGCAGGCGCACCAGGCGGCCGTCGGCCAGCTCGCTGCGCGCGGCGCCCAGCGGCGTGATCCACACCGCGTCCGACACCGCCACCAGCGCGCGCGCCACCGCCACGTCGAGCGTCTGCAGGGCATTGGGCGGCAGCGCCAGGCCACGCGCCGACAAAAAGCTCTCGGTGTTGTGGCGCGGGGCCGTGCCCTCGCCGTACACAACCAACGGATAGTCGAGCACTGCCTGCACCGGCGCCGGCTTGAGCGCAAGCGGATGGCCGGCGCGCACGGCGAACACGAGCGGCTCGGTGTGCAGCAGCTCGAAGCTCAGGCCGCCCATGAGGCGCGGATCGCTCATGCGGCCGACCACGAGGTCGAGCTCGCCGGCGCGCAGCTCGTCGAGCAGCACGGCGTTGGCCGCGCTCTTCACCAATATCTGCACCGCCGGCCAGCCCTCGCGCAGCCGCGCCAGCGCCACCGGCAGCAGCGCGGGCGCCACGCTCGGCAAAGCGCCGATGCGCAGGCGCTCGATGCGCCCGCCCGCGGCCGGCGCCACGGCCTGCGCGCTGGCGTCCATCGCCTCGAGCACGCGCAGGGCATGGGCCAGCAGCTGTTCGCCGGCCGGCGTGAGGCCCTGCACGCCGCGGCGACCGGCCTGGCTGCGCTCCACCAGCCGGGTGCCGACCACGGCCTCGAGCTCCGACAACGTCTTCGACACCGCCGGCTGGCTCAGCGCCAGCCGCTCGGCCGCGCGCGCCAGGTGGCGCTCCTGCGCGACCGCGACAAAGGCGCGCAGGTGCCGCAGCTGCACGTTGCGAACGAAATCCTGGCGAAGCTCGGCGGGAGACTTTTTCAATGCCTTCTGGTTATTGAAACTGGAACAATCTTCAATTTACATCATTGATTGCGACTTCTACAGTGCGGGCTTCGGATTCGTCCCACGACAGGAGACAACGTACATGACCAAGACCAGCGGCGCCCAGCCCGTCCTCACCCCGCGCGACTGGGACGCCCACCCCAGCTACATCTACCCCGGCTACAAGTCGACCGGCAAGCGCGGTCCGCAAAAGCCGCTGATTCCGCTGAAGGCCTC
This sequence comes from Variovorax sp. YR752, assembly GCF_943372545.1. Taxonomy (NCBI): domain Bacteria; kingdom Pseudomonadati; phylum Pseudomonadota; class Betaproteobacteria; order Burkholderiales; family Comamonadaceae; genus Variovorax; species Variovorax sp. YR752. Next base: position 5,084 of record NZ_CALRZC010000254.1, read on the forward strand.
GCTCGGCGAGCTGCAGCAGCCGGTGTACGGCCACGACAGCATCGGCGAGTTCGACCACGACCTCACGCGCAACGCGCGCGTCAACGGCGAGCCGCTGGGCGAACGCATGATCCTCACGGGCCAGGTGCTCGACGAGCGCCGCCGCCCGGTCGCCAACACGCTGGTCGAGCTCTGGCAGGCGAATGCCTCGGGCCGCTACGTGCACAAGGTCGACCAGCACGACGCCCCGCTCGACCCCAACTTCCTGGGCGCGGGCCGCTGCCTGACCGACAGCGAAGGCCGCTACCGCTTCCTCACCATCAAGCCCGGCGCCTATCCCTGGGGCAACCACCCCAACGCCTGGCGCCCGCAGCACATCCACCTGTCGCTGTTCGGCCAGAGCTTCGCCAGCCGCCTCGTGACGCAGATGTATTTCCCCGGCGACCCGCTGCTGCAGTACGACCCGATGGTCACCGGCACGCCCGAGCGCTACCGCAACCGCCTCATTGCCGACTTCAGCCTCGACATCACCGAGGAAGGCTATGCCCTGGGCTACCAGTTCGACATGGTGCTGCGCGGCGCCGACGAAACGCCGTTCGAGAACCGCTGAAAGGATTCCCCATGCCATTGATGACCGCCCAGGCAGCCGACTTCGGCCAGACCCCGTCCCAGACCGTCGGCCCCTACTTTGCGTACGGCCTCACCGCCACGCAGTACGGCTACAACTTCAACCAGCCCTTCGACGCCGTGCTGGCGCTGGACACCGCCAGCGGCCAGCGCATCCGCCTCGAAGGCCGCGTGATCGACGGTGACGGCAACCCGATCAACGACGCGCTGATCGAGATCAGCCAGCCCGACGGCGAAGGCCGCTACCCGCAGACGCCCGACGAGGCGCGTGCCCTGGGCTTTCGCGCCTTCGGCCGCGTCGGCACGGGCACCGACGCGCAGCACCGCTTCGTGTTCCACACCGTCAAGCCCGGCGCCGAAACGCCCGGCGAAGCACCGCACATCAACGTGATCGTGCTGATGCGCGGCCTGCTGCTGCATGCCTTCACGCGCGTGTACTTCAGCGACGAAGCCGAAGCCAACGCGAAGGACGCGGTGCTGCAGAGCGTGCCGGCCGAGCGCCGCCACACGCTGATCGCCGAGCGCATCGAACAAGGCGGCGCGGTGACGTACCGCTTCGACATCCGCATGCAGGGCGCCGACGAGACGGCCTTCTTCGACGTCTGACCCCCGGGAAAATCCGGACGAAAAAAAGCCCGCTGATGCGGGCTTTCTCTTTGGGGCAGCGGGTCGGTGCCCGTCTTGCTTACTGAGGCGCGTGATGCAGGCGCGACTCCGGCACGATCTTCAGTTCGCCAGGCAGCGAGCTGATGTAGGTGGCCAGGGTCTTCAGTTCGGCGTTGGTGAACTTCTTGGGTTCGACCTGCGCGGCCATCACGGCGTTCGAACGGCCGAGGTGGGGGTTGTTCTTCACGCGGTACGACTTCAGCGCCACGAACAGGTAGTCGGCGTGCTGGCCGGCCAGCTTGGGCACGGTGCCGTCGTTCGGCGTGTTGAAGTTGGCGCCGTGGCACTTGGTGCAGCTGTTGTCCTTGTCGCGCGCGATGAGCGCCTGGACGTTCTCGGACGCGGCCTTGGCCGGTGCGGCCGGGGGCGCATCGCCTTCCTTCACACCGAGCTGGCTGTAGTAGGCCGAGAGGTCGGCGATGTCTTGCTCGGTGAGGCTGTCGGCGATGGCGCGCATCGTCGGGTGCTTGCGGTCACCGCCCTTGTACGCGGTGAGCGCGGCCGAGATGTACGTGGCGCTCTGGCCCGCGATCATCGGGACCTTGTGGATCTCGGGGAAGCTCGCCTGGTAGCCGATGATGCCGTGGCAGCCCACACACATCTGGACCTTCTTGGCGCCGTCCTGGGGCTTGCCAGTGACTTGCTGGGCTTGTGCCGAGAGCGTCACGCAAGCGACAGCAAGGGCAAACATCGTGGTCAACAACTTGTTCATTTTGCGCGCACAATCTCGTGGAGATACAGTTTTTCGAATCAACATTCGATTATATGCAAGGGTCCCACGGGAACCTCGCGCGAGCTGCACAAGAGGCTGCGCAATGCAGTTCGAGTGTGTTCTTTTCTCCACCCTGCCTCCGCTCCACTCATGAAATTCAAGGGCTCAGACAACTACGTCGCCACTCAGGACCTGATGCTGGCGGTCAACGCGGCCATCACACTCCAGCGCCCTCTGCTCGTCAAGGGCGAGCCCGGCACCGGCAAGACCATGCTGGCCGAGGAAGTGGCGCAAGCGCTCGACATGCCGCTGCTGCAGTGGCACATCAAGTCGACCACCAAGGCGCAACAGGGCCTGTATGAATACGACGCCGTGAGCCGCCTGCGCGACTCGCAACTGGCAGACGTGGACGGTGGCCAGCGCGTGAAGGACATCCAGAACTACATCATCAAGGGCGTGCTCTGGCAGGCCTTCACGGCCGAGCAGCCGGTCGCGCTGCTGATCGACGAGATCGACAAGGCCGACATCGAATTCCCGAACGACCTGCTGCGCGAAATCGACCGCATGGAGTTCTACTGCTACGAGACGCGCGAACTCATTCGTGCCAAGCACCGTCCGCTGGTGTTCATCACCTCGAACAACGAGAAGGAACTGCCCGACGCGTTCCTGCGCCGCTGCTTCTTCCACTACATCAAGTTCCCCGATGCCGAGACGATGAAGCGCATCATCGCCGTGCACTTCCCGAACCTGAAGCAGGAGCTGCTCACGTCGGCAATGAAGACCTTCTACGACGTGCGCAACCTGCCCGGCCTGAAGAAGAAGCCCTCGACCTCCGAGCTGCTCGACTGGCTCAAGCTGCTGGTGGCCGAAGACATTCCGCTCGAAGCCCTGCAAAGCAAGGACGACAAGGTCGCCGTGCCGCCGCTGGTGGGCGCGCTGCTCAAGAACGAGCAGGACGTGACGCTGTTCGAGAAGCTCGTCTTCATGCAACGCAACAACCGCTGAGCCCATGAGCCAGCAACAGCCACCGCCGCATTCCACCGGCCAGTTGATGAAGCTGGGCATTGCCCAGGCGGTGCTGTTCGTGGCGGGCGCCCTGCTCGGCCGCGGCATCGGCCTGCTGCTGGGCCTCGACGCCTTCGGCGCCGGCGGCTACGGCAACAAGGAAATCTTCGGCATCCTGCTGATCGGCCTGGGCGGCGGCGCCGGCGTGCAACTGGCGCGTGCCTGGTACACGCGCAAGTACGGCAACCCGGGCGGCTGAGAAGCCGCCACAAGCCGAGCCCCTGCCCCACTGCTCACGAGAGAGTCTCTTGATATGGCGTTCGTCGAACCTGTCACCCTGAAGGCCCGCGGCATCGCGCTGGTGCCGCTCGCACTCCCCCACGAAGACGGCCTGCGCGCCGCAGCCGCCGACGGCGAGCTGTGGAAGCTGCGCGTCACCTCCGTGCCCGAGCCGCAGGACACGCGCGCCTACATCGAGACCGCCCTGAAAACCGCTGACCGCTTCGCCTTCGCCGTGACCGACGAAGCCACCGGCACGGTGCTGGGCAGCACGAGCTTTCACGACATCCTGCCGGGCGTGAAGCGCGTCGAAATTGGCTACACCTGGTACGCCGCGCGCTGCCACCGCACCCACGTCAACACCACCTGCAAGCTCTTGATGCTCACGCACGCGTTCGACACGCTCGGCTGCAACGTGGTGGGCTGGCGCACCGACAACTTCAACTTCGCCTCGCAGCGCGCCATCGAGCGCCTGGGCGCGAAGAAAGACGGCGTGATCCGCGGCCACGTGATGCGCCGCGACGGCACCATCCGCGACACCGTCATGTACAGCCTGCGCGCGGGCGAGTGGCCCGAGGTGAAGGCACAGCTGCAGTACCTGCTCGACCGGCCACGCGACTGACGCCGGCGACGACACACAAGGAGCGCACTCCATGCTCATCGACTTCTTCTACACGCTGCGTTCGGCCAAGCTGCCGGTGTCGGTCAAGGAATACCTCACGCTGCTCGAGGCGCTCAAGGCCGACGTGGTGGGCCCGAACTCCGACGGCGCCTACGGCATCGACGACTTCTACTACCTCTCGCGCACCGCGCTCGTGAAGGACGAGAAGCACTACGACAAGTTCGACCGCGCCTTCGCTGCCTACTTCAAGGGCGTCGAAATGCTCACCGACTTCACCAAGGAAGTGCCGCTCGACTGGCTCAAGAAGACGCTGGAGCGCGAGTTCACCGCCGAAGAAAAAGCCAAGATCGAGAAGATGGGCTGGGACGAGCTCATGGAAACGCTCAAGAAGCGCTTCGAAGAGCAGAAAGAGCGCCACGAAGGCGGCAGCAAGTGGATCGGCACCGGCGGCACCTCGCCCTTCGGCAACGGCGGCTACAACCCGCAGGGCATCCGCATCGGCGGCGCCGGCAAGAACAAGAGCGCCGTGAAGGTGTGGGACCAGCGCGCCTACAAGGACTACGACGACACGCAGGAACTGGGCACGCGCAACATCAAGGTCGCGCTGCGCCGGCTGCGCAAGTTCGCGCGCGAAGGCAACGTGGAAGAGCTGGACCTGGACAACACCATCCACTCGACCGCGGCCAACGCGGGCTACCTCGACATCAAGATGCGGCCCGAGCGCCACAACAACGTCAAGGTGCTGCTGCTGATGGACGTGGGCGGCACGATGGACGAGCACATCCAGCGCGTCGAAGAGCTGTTCTCGGCCGTGAAGACCGAGTTCAAGCACCTGGAGTTCTACTACTTCCACAACTGCGTCTACGACTTCATGTGGAAGAACAACAAGCGCCGCTTCTCCGAGAAGTTCGCGACCTGGGACATCCTGCGCAAGTACAACAAAGACTACAAGTTGATCTTCGTGGGCGACGCCACGATGAGTCCTTACGAAATTTTGCAACCTGGCGGCAGCGTCGAATACAACAACGAAGAGGCCGGCGCCGAGTGGATCCAGCGCCTCACGCACACCTTCCCCAAATTCGCCTGGATCAACCCCGAGCCCCAGGGCGTGTGGCAGTACCGCCAGAGCATCGCGGTGATGCAGCAGCTCATGTCCAACCGCATGTACCCGCTCACCTTGCGCGGCCTCGAAGAGGCGATGCGCATGCTGTCCAAGTAACCCGCGGCCCCGCACGAGTGGGGGGGTACCCGTCACACGTGTGCTGTCAGAATGCCCCCATGGTCAGGGTGGCATCCGTTCTTTCGCCGGCGTTGTGGCCGGCTTTGCTTTTTTCCGGCGTCCTGCTTTTGCAAGGCTGCAGCCTGCTGCCTAAAAAAGAGGCGGCAGAGCCGGGCGCGTCCACCGCCGGCGTGGTGCGCAGCGCCGATGCCGACAGCAACAAGGACAAGGACGACGACAAAGCCAAGGCCGAAGGCCGGCGCCGCGCCTTCACCGTCGACGTGCGCGGTCCCGAGACCGAGCGCGACTACCTGACGCGCCACCTCGAAATCCAGCGCTACCGCGAGCTCGACGACCTGGGCGTGACCGAGGTCTCGCGCCTCATGGTCGCGGCCGAGGCCAACGCGCGCGAACTGCTGGGCACGCTCGGCTACTTCACGCCCACGCTCACGCTCGAACTCAAGGAAACGCCCGACAGCACCGAGGCCCCGCGCGAGGTCGTCATCACCGTCGCGCCCGGCGAGCAGACCAAGGTGTCGACCGTGCAGATCCGCTATGCCGGCCAGATCGCCGACGACCCCACCGCCGAAGCGCAGCGCGACGCCATCCGCACCGGCTGGGCGCTGCGCGCCGGCGAGCCTTTCACCCAAGGCGCCTGGGACGACGCCAAGACCACCGCGCTGCGCAGCCTCACGGCCAAGCGCTTTCCCACCGGCAGCGTGGAAGTCAGCCGCGCCGAGATCGATGCCGACCGCCACGAAGCCCGCCTCGGCGTGACCTACCAATCGGGCCCGGCCTACAAGTTCGGCCCGCTCGTGCTGCGCGGCGTGGAGCGCTACGACGCCGACGCCGCACGCCGCATCGCGCGCCTGCCCACCGGCACCGACTACGACCAGCAGAAGCTGCTCGACGCGCAACAGCGCCTGGCCAGCAGCGGCTATTACGACTCGGTGTTCCTCACGCTCGACACCGACAACCACACGCCGCTGGCCGCGCCCGTGATCGCCCAGTTGCGCGAGGCGCCGCTGCAGAAAGTCGTGATGGGCGTCGGCTTCACCACCGACAACGGCCCGCGCCTGTCGATCGATCACACCCACAACCGGATGCCGCTGCTCGGCTGGCGCGCGGTGTCGCGGCTCTCGCTCGACAACGACATCCAGTCGCTCGGCCCCGAGTGGAACGCCGTGCCGAACGACCGCGGCTGGCGCTGGTTTGCCGGCGGCGAACTCAAGAGCGAGC
>NZ_CALRZC010000255.1:0-11370 GCF_943372545.1 Variovorax sp. YR752
CGTCGACAGCAGATGCAGCAACAGCAAGCGGCTCAGGACCAGCAGCGTCAGCAGCAAGCCCAGCAGGAGCAGGCCCGGCGCCAGCAGCAAGCGCAACAGGAACAGGCAGTGCGCCAACGCCAGGACCCGCAGGACCAGGCCCGTCGCCAGCAGATGCAGCAACAGCAAGCGGCTCAGAACCAACAGCGCCAACAGCAGCAGCAGCAGCAGGAACAGGCGCAGCGGCAACGCCAGGACGCACAACAAGAACAAGCCCGGCGGCAGCAGATGCAGCAGCAACAGGCCCAGCAAGAGCAGGCACGTGGTCAGCAGCAGGCGCAGCAACAAGAGCAAGGCCGACGCCAACAGATGCAGCAGCAACAAGCGCAGCAGGAGCAGCTAAGGCGTCAGCAGGAACAACAGCAGGCCCAAGCCGCCCAGCAGCAGCAACGGCAGGCGCAGCAACAAGCCCAGCAGGCTCAACAACAGGAGCAGGCGCGTCGTCAGCAGCAGATGCAGCAGCAACAACAGGCACAGGCGCAAGCCGTGCAACAACAACGTCAGGCCCAGCAGGAACAGGCGCGCCAGCAGCAGATGCAACAGCAGCAAGCCGCCCAGGCCCAACAACGCCAGCAGCAGGAGCAGATGCAGCGCCAGCAGATGCAACAACAGCAGGCGGCGCAGAACCAGGCGCGCCAGCAACAGCAACAGCAACAGCAACAACAGGAGCAGGTGCGACGCCAGCAGGCGCAACAGCAGCAGCAACAGCAAGCCCAGGCTCAGGCAGCAGCAGCGGCTGCAGCCGCGCATCGCCGCCGCCCGGGCGATCCTCCGGGGCAGCAGTGAACCCGCGGCCACCGCCGCGGGCGCACCACGCGCTACCTCAGTTCTTGCCGATCTCGGTCAGCAGCCGCGTCACGAGGTACAGGCGCGGCACGATCGAATCGACTTCGATGTACTCGTCGCGTGCGTGATAGCCGAAGCCCGCGAGGCCGAAGCTCTCGACCACCGTGGCCTTGCCCGAGCGGCCCGCGAAGCCCGCGTCGGTGCCGCCGCCGGTCATCGGCGTCAGCGCCAGTTCGCGGTCGATTTCCTTGTAGATCGCCTGGGCCTTCTCGGCCAGCGCGCGGCCCTTGGCGCCTGCGACAAACGCCGGGCGGCCCACCTCGACCTTCACCGTGGTCTCGGTGTCGGGAATCAGCTTGCCGCTGGCGATCTTGGCCTGCAGCGCCTCGGTGAGTTTCTTCTCGGCACCGGGTTGGGTGATGCGGATGTCGCCCAGCGCCTGCGCCTTCTCGGTGATCTGGTTGATCGGGCCGGTGGCGCGCGCCACGGTCCAGTTCAGCGTCACGCCGGGGATGTCCTTGGCGAGGTCTTTGGTCTGCAGCATCTGGTACGACAGCTCGTACAGCGCGTTGCGGCCCAGCTCGGGCGCGGCGCCGGCGTGCGCCGCACGGCCCTTCACCTCGAGCGTGGCCTGCGCGATGCCGGCCGCGCCGAGCAGCAGCGACTCGCCCTTGGCCACCGCCTTCGCAGCCGTCGGCTCGAAGGACAGCACCGTGTCGTGCAGATCGGCCGTGGTCGCGATGAGTTCGCCCGAGCCCACCGAGCCCACTTCTTCGTCGGGGTTCACGAGCACCGTGAGCGTGTCGTAGTCGCGCCAGCCCGCGTCGGCCAGGATCTTCAGCGACGCCATCATCACCGCGAGGCCGCCCTTGTCGTCGGCGATGCCGGGGCCGTAGATGCGGTTGCCGTCCACCTTGTAGGGCTGGCTGTTCAGGATGCCGGGCGCGTACACCGTGTCCATGTGGCCCTGCAGCATGATCTTGCGCTTGCCCGTGCCCTTGATCGTGCCGATGACGATGTCGGCACCCGCGCCGGCCGAGGCCTTGCGGCGCTCCGTCTTGAAGCCGGCCGCCTTCAGGCGCCCTTCGATCACGTCGGCCATCTTCATCAGGCCCTCGACGTTCAGGCTGCCCGACTCGATCGACACCATCTCCTTCAGGTTGTCGATGACGGCGGGCTGCGCCTTCTCGGCGGCGGCAAGCAATTTCGCATCGGGAGCCGCTTGCACGGAGGCCGCGGCGCCGAGCGCGAGGCCGCAGGCCAGGGCGACGGAACGCAACGAAAAGAATGCCGAAGTACGCAGGGTCATGAGAGTCTCTTTTCTTGGAGTGATGGATTGGCGGGCGCCAGCATAGCGACAAGGCGGGCGAAGCGGCGCAAATCGGCGACAGTGGCCGGCCGGCGGTTTACAGTGCGCCGCCCCCTCCCACACGCCGCCCCCCGAAGACCATGAGCCTCGCGAACGACGCCAGATTCTGGGACCGCACGTCACGCCGCTACGCGAAGAGCGCCATCGCGGACGAGGCCGGCTACGCGCGCACGCTGGACCGGACCCGCGCGCTGTTCAAGCGGGATGCGCGCGTGCTCGAACTGGGCTGCGGAACCGGCACGACGGCACTGCGGCTGGCGGGCCACGCTCGCGCCTATCTGGCGACGGACATCGCTGAGGGCATGATCGCCATCGCCGAAGAGAAACACGCCGCCGCCCCGATCCCTGGCCTCGCGTTCCGCGCAGCCACTGCCGAGACACTGGCATTGAGCGAAGGCACCTTCGACGTCGTCATCGGCTTCAACTACCTCCACCTGGTCCGCGACCTGCCCGGCACGCTGCGCTGCATCCGCACCCTGCTCGCACCGCAGGGGCTGTTCATCTCCAAGACGCCGTGCCTCGGCGACATGAACCCATTGCTGCGGCTGGCCTTGCTGCCCACGATGCGCGCGATCGGGCTCGCGCCGCACGCCGGTGTGTTTCGGGCGGCGGAGCTGGGCGCGCATCTGCAGGCTGCCGGTTTCGAGGTGCTTGCCACCGAGAACCATGCGACGAAGGGCGGCGAGAACCGCCCTTTCATCGTGGCGCGCAGACAGTGACCTGAGCCGGCCACGCGCTCAGCGCACCACCATCGCCCCGAACACCACGATCAACAAGGCCAGGTAGACCTTGGCGTGGACGCGGTCCGGGATGCGCCCGATCCACAGCGCGGCCACGCGGATGCCGATCCACGAGCCCACCACGAGCGTCGCTGCCGCGCGCACATCGACGTACCCCAGATGCCACGGCCCGAACGAGGGTGTCGAGGTGACTGACAGGGCCACGTAGGTGGCCGTGCCCGCCAGTGCGACCGGTAGCGACAGCGGGTTGGCCATGGCCGTCGCGCGGCTCATCTCGATGCCGCGACGGCGCATGAGGGGCACCGTCATCACGCTGCCGCCGACGCCGAGGAATGCGGCGACCCAACCGATCACCAACCCCGACAGCGCCGTGGCTGTGAGAGAGGGCGTCGTCCTGCGTGTCGCGGTCGGCGAAAGAAAGCCGGGCCGGAGCCAGCAGTCCCCGATGGTCAGCGCCAGATACGCCACAAATGCCCAGCGCAGCCATTCCCCATGGACCGCGGAGGCCGCCAGCGCACCCAGCACCGCACCGGCACCGATCACGCCCAGCAGCGGCCTGACTTGCGACCAGTCGAGCGTCCCTGCACGCTGATGGCGCCACGTGGCGAGCAGCGCGCCGAAGATCATCACGCATGTGGACGTGGCCACCGCGATCTGCATGGCCGACTGCCCGACGGCGCTGTCAGCGGCATTCAGCTGCGACAGCAGTTGATAGAGCAACGGCACCACGACGAAGCCACCGCCGAAGCCGAACAACACGGTGGTCACGCCCGTCAAACATCCGCACACCACCAACAACACATACAGCGACACAAGGCACTCCATCGACACAGAAGCCTTGAGGCTAGAGTTGGAAGGCTTGGCGCGCTTGCGAGCTTCGGTCAACAATATTTGCGTTCCCGCCAACCCTCCGATCTCGCTGTGCGCAACCAATCCCTCGACAGCCTCGACCTCACACCGCGCGCCGTGCTGGCCATCGGTACCGACTACGCGCCGGGCACCGTGCTCGCCATGCACAGCCATCGACGCGCCCAGTTTCTCTACGGTGCAACCGGGCTCATGGAGGTGGGCACGGACGATGGCGCGTGGGTCGTTCCACCGCACAGCGGCGTCTGGATTCCGGCCGGCAAGCCGCACCGGGTGAAGATGGTGGGCGTCAGCACCCGCAGCCTCTACATCGAACCGATGGCTGCACCGCGCGGCGGTTCATCGTGCGAAGTGCTCGCGGTGTCGCCGTTGCTGCGGCAGCTGTTGATCGAGGCCATCGATGTGCCGGCGCTGTACGACGAGCGCGGTCGCGATGGGGTGTTGATGTCGTTGGTGCTGCAGGAGGTCGGCCGCGCCGCCGCATTGCCGTTCTTTGCGCCACTGCCCAGCGATCCACGTCTGGCGGCTTTGTGCATCGCGTTCCTGCACGCGCCCGATGTGCGCACCTCCCCGCTCGCCTGGGCGCAACAACTGCACCAGAGCGAACGCACGTTCAGCCGCTTCTTTCGCCTGCAGACCGGGATGACGTTCGCTGAATGGCGAAGCCAGGCCTGTCTGCTGTCGGCCATGGCCCAACTGGCGATGGGCCATCCGGTGACCACCGTGGCGCTTCAACTGGGCTACGACAGCCCGGGCGCTTTCTCGACGATGTTCCGCAAGAAGCTCGGGCAGAAGCCGTCGGCGTTCATGGCGGCTTGAATGGTTTCCAGCCGCCATGAACCTGTGGCATTCTTTGCCGCGTTGCACGCCGATTCACAGGGAGTGAAACCATGAAGCCTCATCCGCGCAAGCACTGCGCAGCACGGACATGCCACCTCGTCGCATTGGCCTGCGCGACAGCGACCCTGCTAACAGCAGTGCCCACCCAAGCCGCCGACAACTGGACCGAGATCGCCAGCACCCCGCGCAAGAAGGTGCTGCTGCAACACGCGTCGATCAAGCCGCATGGCGATGCCGTGGAAGCGTGGACGCTCTACCGCTACGACGAGCTGCAGACCGACGTCGGCAAGACCCCGTTCCGCACCTCGCGCTATCTCTACGACTACGACTGCAAGGGCGGACGCGAAAAGATGCGCCGCGTGATCAGCCACAACGGCCCGCTGGAAGTGCATGACATCGACCTTGCCCGGCGCAGCGACTGGAAGGCCGTGGGTGGCCCGACCACGGTGAGCGGGATCGTCTTCAAGCGCGTGTGCGCGCTGGCACGTTGACCTGGCGCATGGGGTGCGGCGCCTCCGCTGAAATCGCAAAGGTGCTTCCGAGCAGCGTGGAGGTGGCCTGAGGGCCCCACGTTGCCAGCAGGAATATCCACTGCTACGATGCCCCTTCGCGGGAAAACAGCCTCCCGCACTGCAAAGTAAGACGGTGTCCCGTCCAAGCGCTGGTGACTCACAACGGAGCCTTCCGTGGACACCGCCTTGCCTGACGCACCTCCTGCGCTTTGCGCGCCCCCTCAGCCCATCTCCTTCGCCGAAGCCCTTCGCTTCTGGCTCAAGCTCGGCTTCATCAGTTTCGGCGGGCCCGCGGGGCAGATCGCGATCATGCACACCGAGCTGGTCGAGCGGCGGCGCTGGATCAGTGAGAAGCGCTTCCTGCATGCGTTGAACTTCTGCATGCTGCTGCCCGGCCCCGAGGCGCAGCAACTCGCCACCTACATCGGGTGGCTCATGCACCGCACGCGCGGCGGCATCGCGGCCGGCGCCCTGTTCGTGCTGCCCTCGCTGTTCATCCTGATCGCACTGTCGTGGGTCTACCTGCGCTTCGGCAACGTGCCCGTGGTGGCCGGCATCTTCTACGGCATCAAGCCGGCAGTCGCCGCACTGGTGCTGCACGCGGCGCACCGTATCGGCAGCCGCGCGTTGAAGAACCGGTGGATGTGGGGCATCGCCGCCGCGGCCTTCGTGGCGATCTTCGCGTTCGACACGCCGTTTCCGGCGATCGTGCTGGCGGCCGGCCTCATCGGCCACTTCGGCGCGCGATGGGCGCCCGAGGTGTTCGCGCTCGGTGGAGGCCATGGCAGTGCGCGACAGAGCTACGGCCCGGCGCTGATCGACGACGACACGCCCATGCCGGCGCACGCGCGCTTTTCACGTGCGCGCCTGCTCAAGATTCTGGGCATCGGCCTGGGCCTGTGGCTGCTGGCCATGGGCGTGCTCGTCGCGACCCAGGGTCTGCACGGCACGCTCACGCAGATGGGCTGGTTCTTCACCAAAGCCGCGCTCCTGACCTTCGGCGGTGCCTATGCCGTGCTGCCCTACGTCTACCAGGGGGCCGTCGAGGAATACCACTGGCTCTCGGGCGCGCAGATGATCGACGGGCTGGCGCTGGGAGAGACCACGCCGGGCCCGCTCATCATGGTCGTGGCGTTCGTCGGCTTCGTCGGTGGATGGCTCCAGCAGGTGCTCGGGCCCGACTCGCTGTTCCTCGCAGGGGCGCTGGCCGCGACGGTCGTCACCTTCTTCACCTTCCTGCCCTCGTTCATCTTCATCCTGGCCGGCGGGCCCGCCATCGAGGCCACGCACGGCAGGCTGGGCTTCACCGCGCCGCTGTCGGCGATCACAGCAGCGGTGGTGGGCGTGATCCTGAACCTGGCGCTCTTCTTCGCGTACCACGTGCTCTGGCCGCACGGCTTCGGTGGCCGCTTCGATGCGGTGTCGGCAGTGATCGCCGTGGCCGCGACGCTCGCCCTGTTCCGCTTCAAGGTCGGTGTGATGCCGCTGCTCGGTGCCTGCGCGGCCATCGGGCTGGCGGTCACCTTGTGGCTTCCGCAGCTGCGCTGAAGGAGTCGCCATGGACGCCCGAACTCAAGCCTTGCCCTTCGATCCCGCCACGCTGCGCGGCCTGTCGGAGCGGCTTCTGAACAGCCATCACCAGAACAACTATGGCGGTGCGGTCAAGCGCCTCAACGCCATCCGGGCTCAGCTCGCCACGACATCGTTCGCCTCCACGCCCGGCTTCCAGCTCAACGGCCTCAAGCGCGAAGAGCTCATCGCCAGCAACTCGATGCTGCTGCACGAGCTGTACTTCGCGTCGCTCGGCGGCGACGGCCAGACGATGGAGCCCGCCATGGCGCTTGCACTGGCTGCCAGCTTCGGCAGCGTCGACCGATGGCGCGAAGAGTTCGCAGCCATGGGCAAGGCGCTCGGTGGCGGCTCGGGCTGGGTGCTGTTCACCTTCCAGCCGCGCGAGGGCACGCTGGTCAACCAGTGGGCTGCTGATCACACCCATGCGCTGGCGGGCGGCACGCCCCTCCTGGCGCTGGACATGTACGAGCACGCCTACCACCTGGACCACGGCGCCGCCGCCGGCGCCTATGTCGATGCCTTCATGCAGAACATCGACTGGGCCCCGGTGTATGCGCGCTACCAGCAGGCGGTGCACGCCGCCAGCGAGCCCTTCGGCGCAACGCAGGACGACGTGGCCGGATCGGTGCTGCTCGACGTGCGCCGTGCCGGCGTGTTCGCGCAGGCGGCGTCGATGATCCCCGGCGCCCGCTGGCGCGACCCGGCCGCGGTCGAACACTGGGCGGCCGAGCTCCCGGCCGGCCACGCGCTGGTCGTCTACTGCGTCTACGGCCACGAGGTGGGGCGCAGCACCGCCATGCGGCTGCGCGCCGCGGGCCTGGACGCACGCTATCTGCGCGGCGGCATCGACGGCTGGCAGGCCGCCGGCCGTCCACTCGACCCCAAGCCTGCCGACCCAGGAGCGACGTCATGAAATGGATCACCCGCGAACGCCCGAAGATCGACCGCATCGCCTGCCCGTGGCTGATCCTGCGGTTCATCGACCACGAGGCCGAGTTTCTCTACGTGCCACCGGTCGACGTGCTGCGCACGGCGAAAAGCACCGGTGCCACGCCCTACGACATTCCCGGCGTGGAGATGAGCCACGTCGGAGAGCGCTGCAGCTTCGACGCCTTCCTCGCGAAGTACCGGCTCGCCGAGCCCGCGCTGCACCAGCTGGCCGACATCGTGCGCGGCGCGGACACCTCGCGGCTCGACCTCACGCCGCAGTCGGCAGGGCTCTACGCGATATCGCTGGGGCTGTCGCGCGTGTTCGCCGACGACCAGGCGATGCTGCAGCACGGGCTGGTGATGTACGACGCGCTGTACGCGTGGTGCCACGAGGGCCGCGACGAGACGCACAACTGGCCACCGAAGATGCCGGGTTGAAGCAGGCCGACGGAGGACCTGCGACCACGAAGGGCAACGGCCTCTCTGGTCGGAAGCACGGTAACATTTCGCCCGGCTCCGCCGCACCACCCGGGTCGGACCATCGCGAGGTCTGCGACAACCCAGGGTGTCACCGCAAAACATGGAGCGTCCCGATGTGGAGCATCCTGGCCGACCTTGTCGTCGGCATCTTCGATTTCGTTCTCGATGTCCTGTTGTTCCGAAGCGTGCGCGACAAACGCGGCCACCGAAGGCGCAGCGTGGCGGAAGACAGCTTCGAGGTCGCGCGCTTCGATTTCGTCACGTTGGCGTTCATCACGCTGGTCAGCGTCGGCTTGATGCTGCTCTTGGCGCTCGCATTCGATGTGCCGGCGGGCTGGAGCGTGGGGATCGGCATCACCGTCGGCGCGATCTGGGGTGTCTGGCGGTACGCCCAACTGGTTCGCGAGCGGTGAGCGCATGAAGCACTCAAGAGGGTCGAGGATGCCGGGCATGGGTCGTTTCGCACGCCTGGCCACCGGGCTGTCGATCGCGGCAGCCGCCTTGCTGCTCCCCGGCTCCGCCTTGGCACAGTCCCTCGCCTGCAACGGCTACCTCGTCGGCAAAGGCGCATCGCCCGCGACCTTGCTCCAGACCTGCGGCGAGCCGGTCTATCGGCAGGCGGTCTGCGTGCCGATGGTGCAGCTCGGCTGGGTCCTCTCGCCCTATCGACCGGGCGGTCCCGAAGCGGTGCTGGCCAACCAGTGCGTGCCGATGGAAGAGTGGACCTACGACCGCGGACCGGGCACCTTCTTCGGCATCGTGCGCATCTACAACGGCACGATCGAATCGGTGCGCGATGGCGACCGCGGCCGTTAGGGCGCCAAGGCCAGCCCCTCAGCAAGCCGGAAACGCCCGGCAACATCTCCGGTACCCACTACAGGGGAGGACGCCCGCGAAACGGCGTTGACGACGATGCCTGGCAGGGCCACCATGGCCCATCGTCCCCGTCACGCATGCCCAAACAGGCACGGACTCGCTGGAGCAAGGGAGCAGGCCCGCTCTGCAATGAATGGTCAAGCCATGCACTGTTCAGAGCTTTCAAGGAGTTCCCATGGCTGCCGAAAGCGACAAGGTGTTCGCGGGCTCGATCCCGAAGTTCTACGACACGCTGATGGTCCCTTTGATCTTCGAGGGCTACGCCGTCGACGTCGCAGCGCTGGTCGCTGGGTTCTCACCCAGCGCGGTGCTGGAAACAGCGGCCGGCAGCGGTGCGGTCACGCGGATGCTGGCGCCCCTGCTCGGCGCCGATGCGCGCTACGTGGTCACCGACCTCAACCCGGCCATGCTCGACTACGCCGTCACCCGGCAATCCGCCGACAACCGCCTCGAATGGCGGCAGGCGGACGCGCTCGCCCTGCCGTTCGAGAACGCGTCGTTCGATGTGGTGCTCTGCCAGTTCGGTGCGATGTTCTTCCCTGACCGGGTCGCGGGCTACAGCGAGGCGCGTCGCGTGCTCAAGCCCGGCGGGCGCTTTGTGTTCAGCGTCTGGGACCGCATCGAAGAGAACGCCTTCTCCAACGAAGTCAGCCAGGCCGTCGCCACCGTGTTTCCGGACGACCCGCCGCGGTTCCTCGCGCGCACACCGCACGGCTACCACGATGTCGCACTGATCCGCGAAGACCTGAGCCGCGCGGGGTTCACCGACATCGAGATCAAGACGATCGAGAAACAAAGTCGCTCCCCCTCTGCCAGCGAGGTGGCCATGGCCTACTGCCAGGGAACGCCGCTGCGCAACGAGATCGAGGCGCGCGATGCGAGCCTGCTTCAGCTTGCGACGGACCGCGCGGCGGAGGCGATTACCAGTCGACATGGCGCAGACCCGGTGGCCGGGAAAATCCAGGCGCATGTGATCGTGGCCACGGGTTAGACAGGCGCTACGTCCGCAGAATCTTCTCGATCGCCTTGCCCTTGGCCAGCTCGTCGACCAGCTTGTCCATGTAGCGGATCTTCTGCATCAGCGGGTCTTCGACTTCTTCGACGCGCACACCGCACACCACGCCCTTGATCAGCGCGCGGTTCGGATGCAGCGCCGGGGCCTGCGCGAAGAAGGTCCTGAAATCGTTCTGCTGTTCGATCTGCTGCTGCAACCCCGCCGCGTCGTAGCCGGTGAGCCAGCAGATGACCTGATCGACCTCTGCCTTCGTGCGATTCTTGCGTTCCGCCTTCTGGACGTACATCGGGTACACCTTGGCGAACGGCATCGCGAAAATCTTGTGCTCGGGCATCGTCATTGCTCCTTCATGCTTGGCCGCGGGCGCTCAGCCCTTGCGACCACCCACGGTTTTCTTCGCGGCCACGGTCTTGCGCGCCGGCTTCAACGCCGGCGCCTCGCGCGCCGACTTCATGTGCCCGCTCTCCCCCGAGGTCATGCCCACGATCTTCGCGAGCTGGCGGCTCACGCTCACGTAGGCGTGTCCGAGGCGGCTGTCGAAGTACAGCGAGTCGCCGCGCGCCAGGCGCACCACTTCGCCGTTGTCGAAATGCACATCGATCTCGCCTGACAGCACGTACGCAAATTCTTCGCCGGTGTGCCGCACGAAGTCTTCGGGGCCGTTGATGCGGCGCGCATGCACGGTGCCGACGATGGGGCTCATCTGCTTGCCGGCGGCGGTGGTGCCCAGGAACTCGTAGGCGATCGCCAGCCCCTTGTAGACCACGCCCTTGCCCGCGCGCGTGACGACCGGGCCGTCGAACTGTTCGGGCTTGACGCCGGCGCCCGCGAACATGGCGTTCATGTCCATCTCGAGTGCGCGGCCCAGTGCGGTGAAGTTCTCGTAGCCGAGCGCAAGCTGGCCGCGCTCGGCGCGCGAGATGGTGGTGATCGACACGCCGGAGCGCTCGGCCAGTTGCGCCAGCGTCCAGCCGAAACGCTTGCGCGCGGTGCGCAGGCGATGGCCGAAAGTGGTGCGGTCCAGCGTGGGCGGCTCTTCCTTCGGCTTCGCCCCGGCCCGGTTCCCTGTGTGTGGAGTCACGCTTGGCTTTCTCTAGGTGTGCCGGGTGATTCTGCCAGCCCCGCGCCCGGCCGGCCACGCACGGTGCGATCTTGGCCGGCACGCGTTTTGCGTATGCGCAAATTGCGTGTACGCAAATTTCACCTTGCTGGTGCACCCATGGTTTCCCCTTGGTCGACGCAAATCAATTTGCGTATCCGCAAATTTCTACCTACACTTTTCGGCGATGACAACAAACACAACCACCCCTGTCGTGGCCGACTACCTCGTGATCGGCGGCGGCA
>NZ_CALRZC010000256.1:0-11277 GCF_943372545.1 Variovorax sp. YR752
GCGCAGGGAGGGCAGCACGCCGGTCACCGCGGAGGTGGTCGGCTTCAACGGCGATCGCGCCTACCTGATGCCGACCGGCGACGTGCACGGCCTGGCCAGCGGCGCGCGGGTCATTCCGCGGCCGACGCCGGTGGTGCCGCTGAAGCTCGGCGCGCTGCGCCACCCCTGGCGGCGCGGCGAGGACCGCACGCTGCATCTGCCGGTGGGTGATGGGTTGTTGGGTCGCGTGGTCGATTCGCACGGCCACCCGATGGACCGCAAGGGGCCGATCGAGCACGTGCACAACGAGCCGCTGATCCGCCGCCCGATCAACGCGATGGACCGCGCCCCGGTGCGCCAGCCGCTGGACACCGGCGTGCGCGCGATCAACGCGATGCTGACCGTCGGCCGCGGCCAGCGCCTCGGCCTGTTCGCCGGCACCGGCGTCGGCAAGTCGGTGCTGCTGGGCATGATGGCGCGCTACACCGCGGCCGACGTGATCGTCGTCGGCCTGATCGGCGAGCGCGGCCGCGAGGTCAAGGAGTTCATCGAGGACATCCTCGGCGAGGAAGGGCTGAAGCGCTCGGTGGTCGTCGCCGCGCCGGCCGACGCGCCGCCGCTGACGCGCATGCAGGGCGCCAACTACGCCACCGCGATCGCCGAGCACTTCCGCGACCGCGGCATGGACGTGCTGCTGCTGATGGACTCGCTGACCCGCTACGCGATGGCGCAGCGAGAGATCGCGCTGGCCATCGGCGAGCCGCCGGCCACCAAGGGCTACCCGCCGAGCTGCTTCGCCAAGCTGCCGCAGCTGGTCGAGCGCAGCGGCAACGGCGTCGCCGGCGGCGGCTCGATCACCGCCTTCTACACCGTGCTCAGCGAAGGCGACGACAACAACGACCCGATCGCCGATGCGGCGCGCGGCATCCTCGACGGCCACATCGTGCTGTCGCGCGAGCTCGCCGAGGCCGGCCACTACCCGGCGATCGACATCGAGAAGTCGGTCTCGCGGGTGATGACCAGCGTGGCGCCGGCGCCGCACGTCGAGGCGGCGCGGCGGCTGCGGCAGCTGCTGTCGCGCCACAACAAGGCGCGCGACCTGATCCAGCTCGGCGCCTACGTGCCGGGCCACGATGCCGAGCTCGACACCGCCGTTCGCCTCGCCCCGGCGATGCGATCGCTGCTGCAGCAGGACATGCGCGAGAACGCGCCGCTTTCCGCCAGCGTGCAGCAGCTGCGCGCGACGGTGGCAGGCTGATCCGGAATGACGAGAACGAGATTGAGAAACACCGCATCGACAGCGCACGGCGGGCCGAGCGCCGGGCCGCTCCCAAGCCGGCCCGCCATCCCCTCGGGGGATCAGGCGACGTACTCGTCGCACGAGGGGTCGTCATGACCGACCTGCAACCGCTGATGGCCCTGCTCTCGCACGCCGAGTCCGAGCGCGACGAGGCACTCGCCCACCGCCAGCGCATGCGCGAGGCGCTCGACGGCGCGCGCGCGCAGGCCGAGCAGCTGATCGCCTACCGGCGCGACTACGAGCAGCGCTGGGGTGAACGCTTCGCGCAGCCGGGCGGCGTGCAGCTGCTGCAGAGCTACCACGGCTTCGTCACCCGGCTGACGCTGGCGATCGAGCACCAGGGGCGCGTGGCCGAGCAGGCCGAGCGCAAGCTCGAGCGTGCCGACGAGACGCTACAGCAGCAGGAGCTGCGCGTGGCCTCGGTACTCAAGCTGATCGAGCGCCGCGTCACCGAGATCGAACGCCAGGGCGAGCGCAACGAGCAGCGTCAGCTCGACGAGATCGCCTCGCGCGCGGCCTGGAACCGCCTGGCCGCCGCCACCACCCGCTTCTGAGACCCGCCATGCAAGTCCAGACCGCATCGAACACCCTGCCGCCCGCCCGCCCGCAGCCCGCCGAGAGCGCCGCCAGCGGCGACGCCTTCGCACAACTGCTCGCCCGGCAACCCGAGGTCGAGCCCGAGGGCGAGAGCGAAAGCACGAACGACACCGCCTCGAACCCGGGCGCCGGTGCACGCCCGGACGAGGCGCGTGCGGCGAAGGCGCGCCAAGGTGGAGCGCGCACGCCGGCGCCGAAAACGACGCAAGCCGAAGGCGGCACACGTGGCGCCAGGGACGGTTCGCGTGACGGCGTCGAGGCCAAGGACGGCAGCAGCGAGGACGAGCGGCCTGCCGACGCACCCGCCCCGGCCATCGACCCGGCGCTGGCCCAGTGGCTGACCCAGCTGCACCGCCCGCAGGCCGAGGCCGGCACCGCCGGCGCGACGCCGCTGCTGCCCGGGCACGCGCCGGCGCAGGGCGCGGGCAAGGCCATCGATGCGAGCGCAGATGCCGCCATCGACGATGCCGCCGGCGCCGCCTTGCAGGCCGCCGATTCGCGCGTCGGCTCGGGCGCCCGCGCTGCCGCGCAGCGCCACGGCGAGAGCGCAGAGCGCGCCGCCCTGGCGCGGGTCGACGAGGCCGCAGCGCGCGGCGCCCAAGACGAGGCCGGCCCCGCCGCCACGACGGCCCGTGCCGCCTCCGAGCCGGGCTTCGTGCTGCCGGCCGGCCCCGAGCCGGCAGCCGCGGCGGCCGCCGCCAACGCCCCGACCGGCTCTGCCGCTGCGGCTTCCGCCGAGGCACCGGTCAGCGCCGCCGTGCCGGTCCCGATGGAGTCGCCCGAGTTCGCCGAGGCCTTCGGCGTGCAGGTCAGCGTGCTTGCGCGCGACGGCGTGCAGGAAGCCGAACTGCACCTGAACCCGGCCGAGATGGGCCCGGTGTCGGTGCAGATCGTGCTGGACGGCGAGCGCGCCCGCATCGATTTCGGCGCCCAGGCTGCGGCCACGCGCGCCGCCATCGAGGCCAGCCTGCCCGAGCTGGCCGCCGCCTTGCGCGACGCCGGGCTGACGCTGGCTGGCGGCGGCGTGTCGCAGCACACCTCCGGCCGCGGCGACGGCGCGCACCAGGGCGCGCCGGACTCGCGCGGCGATGCACGCCCCGGCGCTCCGGCCGCGGACACCGCCCCCGCGCGCCCGCACTGGCGCGGCCGCGTCTCGGCCGGCGGCGTGGACTTGTACGCATGAGCGTGCCGTCGGTGGCGGACTGACCGGATTTCGGCCCCTTATCCCCGCATCGGCGCGGGGCCCCTTGCCCAGAATCGCTTTCATTGGCCGGCCCTGCTGCCGAGCCTGCTCATGAAGGAGAGCCGATGTCTGCCGCTGCCGCCTCGGGCGCCGAAGTCGCTGCCGCGCCCGCCAAGGGCAAGAAGAAGCTGATCATCATCATCGCCGCCGTGCTGCTGCTGGCCGGGCTGGGCGGTGGTGGCGCGCTCTTCATGATGAAGAAGAAGGCCGCCGAGGCCGCCGCAGCCGCCGAGGCCGAGGGCGAAGACGGCTCCCCCGCCGCACACAAGAAGGCCGCCCACAAGGAAGCGGGCGCCCCGCCCGCCTTCCTGCCGCTGGAGCCCTTCGTCGTCAACCTCGCCGACAAGGAAACCGACCGCTACGCGCAGATCGGCATCACGCTGGAGATCGACGACCCGAAGACGGCCGAGCAGCTCAAGGCCTACATGCCGGCGATCCGCAACGGCGTCCTGATGGTGCTGGCGCACAAGACCTCGGCCGAACTGCTCGAGCGCAAGGGCAAGGAGGCGCTGGCTGCCGAGATCATGCGCGAGACCGTGCGCCCGCTGGGTATCGAGCTCGAAGAGCCGGAAGCCGAGGCGGCCGACGAGGACGAGGACAAGCCGAAGAAGAAGAGGAAGAAGAAGGCGCCGGTCGACAACCCCGTCAAGCACGTCCATTTCTCGAACTTCATCATCCAGTAGTCATGGCCCCCCCCCGTAGCGCCTTCGGCGCTCCCCCCCAGGGGGGCGCCGCCAGCAGCCCGGCGAAGCCGGCTCTGCGGCGGCCGCTTGATCCGCGCACCACGTGGAGCGAGTGAGATGAATCAGCAAATCTTGTCGCAGGACGAGGTCGATGCCCTCTTGCAGGGCATCACCGGCGAGAGCCAGAAGCTCGAGCAGGAGGAGGCGCCTACCGGGGGCATCCGCTCCTACGACCTGTCGAGCCAGGAACGCATCGTCCGTGGGCGCATGCCCACGATGGAGATCATCAACGAGCGGTTCGCGCGGAACATCCGCATCGGCCTGTTCAACTTCATCCGCAAGAGCCCGGAGATCGCCATCGGCGGCATCAAGGTGCAGAAGTACAGCGCCTTCCTGCGCGAGATCGTGGTGCCGACGAACTTCAACATCGTCAGCGTCAAGCCGCTGCGCGGCTCGGGGCTGATCGTCTGCGACCCGACGCTGGTGTTCGCGGTGATCGACTCGCTGTTCGGCGGCGCCGGCAAGTTCCACACCCGCATCGAGGGCCGCGACTTCTCGCCCACCGAGCAGCGCATCATCACGCGGCTGGTCGACGTGATCATCGCCGAGTACAAGAAGGCCTGGCAGGGCATCTATCCGCTGGAGCTGGACTACCAGCGCTCGGAGATGCAGCCGCAGTTCGCCAACATCGCCACACCGAGCGAGATCGTGGTCGCCACCTCCTTCACGCTGGAGATCGGCGACACCAGCGGCACCATCCACTTCTGCATCCCGTACTCGACGCTGGAGCCGATCCGCGACGTCCTGTACTCGACGATGCAGGGCGACTCCAACGAGCCCGACCGCCGCTGGGTGAACCTGCTGAAGAACCAGATCCAGGACGCCGAGGTGGAACTGGTCGCCGAGCTGGCCCATGCCGACGCCACGGTGGAGCAGTTGCTCGCCTTCAAGCCGGGTGACTTCATCGAGCTCGACCTCGAGAAGAACATCGAGGTGAAGGTGGTCGGCGTGCCGGTGTTCGAGTGCCACTACGGCACCAGCGCCGGCAAATACGCATTGAAGGTCGAACGCACGTTGACCGGGTCGAACATGACCTGGCTGGGAGATGGCAATGTCAGCTGAGAACACCGAACAGGACGCGATGGCCGCCGAGTGGGCTGCCGCGCTCGCCGAGGCCAAGCCCGCCGAGACCGCCTCGGAGGTGCAGTCCGAACAGGTCGCGCCGGCGTCGTTCACCAACTTCTCGCCGACCACGGCGACGAGCGCGGGCAACGACATCAACATGATCCTGGACATCCCGGTGCAGCTCACCGTGGAGCTGGGCCGCACGCGCATCCCGATCAAGCACATCCTGCAGCTCGCCCAGGGCTCGGTGGTCGAGCTCGATGCGCTGGCCGGCGAGCCGATGGACGTGCTGGTCAACGGCTACCTGATCGCGCAGGGCGAGGTGGTGGTGGTCAACGACAAGTTCGGCATCCGGCTGACCGACATCGTCACGCCGAGCGAGCGCATGCGCCGCCTGTCGAAAGGCTGAAATGAGCGCGTCGTCCGGAATCGGCTCGCTGCTGTGGTTCATCGCGATCCTCGCGCTGATCCCGGCGGCGCTGTGGCTGCTCAAGCGCACGCCGGTCGGTGGCGCGGGCAGCTCGCAGCTGCTCAGGAGCATCGCGGCGCTGCCGCTGTCGGCGAGCCAGCGCATCGTCACCGTCGAGGTCGGCCAGGGCGAGTCGCGCCGCTGGCTGGTGCTCGGCGTCACGCCCTCGAACATCACCACGCTGCACACCATGGAGCCCGTGGAGGGCGTCGCACCGCCGACGGCCGCCGCAGGCCCGGCCTTCGCGAGCCTGCTCGCGAAGCTGCAGCCCTCGAAGCCCACCGCGGGAGACGGCGATGCGCGTTGACGCCCGCAAGGGCGGGCTGATCCTCGCCTTGACGGTACTTTCGGCCGTTCCTGCAGCGGCTTTAGCGCAGCAGGCCGGCGGCCCGGCGCTGCCGCTGATGGTCGGCCAGGGGGCCGGTGGCACCAGCTACTCGGTGCCGGTGCAGACGCTGCTGTTCTTCACCGCCCTGAGCTTCCTGCCGGCGGTGCTGCTGATGATGACCGGCTTCACCCGCATCGTCATCGTGCTCAGCCTGCTGCGCCAGGCGCTGGGCACGCAGGCGGCGCCGCCCAACCAGGTGGTGGTCGGGTTGAGCCTGTTCCTGACCTTCTTCGTGATGGGGCCGACACTGGACCGCGTCTACGCCGAGGCCTACCAGCCCTACGCCGAGAACAAGATCCCCTTCGACGAGGCGCTCAGGCGCGGCGAGAAGCCGATGCGCGAGTTCATGCTCAAGCAGACCCGCCAGTCCGACGTGATGCTGTTCTCGCGCCTGGCCAAGATCGACCCGGCCACGCCGGCCGCCGACGTGCCGTTCAAGGTGCTGGTGCCGGCCTTCGTGACCAGCGAGCTGAAGAGCGCCTTCCAGATCGGCTTCCTGATCTTCATTCCCTTCCTGATCATCGACATGGTGGTCGCCAGCGTGCTGATGAGCCTGGGCATGATGATGCTCAGCCCGGTGCTGGTGGCGCTGCCCTTCAAGCTGATGCTGTTCGTGCTGGCCGACGGCTGGAACCTGCTGCTGGGTTCGCTGGCGGCAAGTTTCGTGACCTAGACCTCGCCACCCGAGCACCATGAACCCCCAAGCCGTCTTCACCTTCGGCCAGCAAGGCCTGTACACGCTGCTGATGGTCGCCGCGCCCATGCTGCTGACGGTGCTGGCCGTCGGCCTGCTGGTCAGCATCTTCCAGGCCGCCACGCAGATCAACGAGTCGACGCTGTCCTTCGTGCCGAAGATCGTCGCCGCGGTCGCGGTGCTGGCCGTCGCCGGCCCGTGGATGCTGACCACGCTGGTGGAGTACCTGCAGCGCACGCTGCAGGCGATTCCGACCGTCGTCGGCTGACTGTTTCACGCGCTGTGCGCCGCATCCCGGCATGCTGACCTTCACCGAGGCGCAGGTGCTGGCGTGGATCACACCGATCCTGTGGCCATTCCTGCGCGTGCTGGCGCTGTTCGGCACGCTGCCGGTGATCGGCCAGCGCTCGGTGCCGGCGCGCGTGCGCGTCGCGCTGGCCTTCCTGATCGCGCTGTGCGCGCAGGTCTCGCTGCCGGCCGTCCCGGCGATCCCGCTCGACTCGGCCGTGACCTTCCTGGTCGTGCTGCAGCAGGTCGTCATCGGCGTGTCGCTGGGCTTCGCGGTGCGCATCGTCTTTGCGGCGGTCGAATTCGCCGGTGAACTGGTCGGCCTGCAGATGGGCCTGAACTTCGCCGGCTTCTTCGACCCCGCCACCGGCGGCCAGACCACGGCGGTGAGCCGCTTCTTCGGCGTCACGGTGAGCTGGGTGTTCATCGTCACCGGCGGCCACCTGCTGGTGATCGCCGGGGTGATCCAGAGCTTCCACAGCTTCCCGGTCGGCCCCGAGCCCTTCGCCTTCCTGAAGACCGTGCAGCCGCACCGCTGGGGCGCGGAGGTGTTCGTCGTCGGGTTGTGGATCGCGCTGCCGCTGGTGGCAATGCTGCTGTTCGTCAACCTGGTGATGGGCATCACCTCGCGCGTCGCCCAGCAGCTCAACCTGTTCGCGATCGGCTTCCCCATCACGCTGTCGGTCGGGCTGGTCGGTGTGCTGCTGACGCTGCCGTTGCTGCAGGCGCCGTTCACGATGGCGCTCGAGCGGATGCTTCAGCACTTCCAGTAGCGCTCGCGCCCTGCGCGGCCAGCCGCCGCTCGAACACCTCGACCGGCAGGGGCTTGGTCATCACCTCGTCGGCGCCGTTGGCCAGGAAGCGCGCTCGCGCCTCCGGCTCGGTCAGGGCGGTGAGCAGCACGATCCACGGCCGCCGCCCCGGTTCCACCGGCAACTGCCGGACGCGCCTTGCCAGCTCGAGGCCGTCCATGCCGGGCATGTGGAAGTCGGTGATCAGCAGGCGGCCGGGCTCGGCCTGCCACGCCGACAGGGCCTCGTCGGCGCCGCCGATCGGGCGAACCGTCAGGCCGAGCGAGCGCAACTGCTCGGCGCCGACCAGCAGGCCGACCGGATCGTCGTCGACCAGCATCACCGGCTCGGCGAGCGCGCCCTGCGGCCACAGCGCTCCGGCCTCGGCGAGCGCCGCGCCGACCTCGGCAGCGGGGCGCCGCTGCAGCGGCGCGGGCACATCGACCTCGAAGCGGCTGCCCTCGCCCGGCCGACCGTGGGCCTCGATGCGGCCGCCCATGTGCTCGACGATCTGCCGGCACAGCGCCAGGCCGAGGCCGGTGCCGGACGCGTGGCTGGCGCGGGTCGAGGCCAGCTGCGTGTAGGGGCGGAACAGCAGCGCGCGTTCCTCGGCGGTGAAGCCGGGGCCGGTGTCCGACACGGCCAGGCGCAGCCGCGGCGGCGTGGCCCGCTCGTCGACGGCGAGCTCCACGCCGACCGAGCCCGCCGCAGTGAACTTGAGCGCGTTCGACAGCAGGTTGCTCAGCACCTGGCCGAGGCGGACGGGGTCGAACTGCGCCTGCAGGTCGTCGGGGCACGACAGCTCGACGCGGAAGGCCAGGCCCTTGGCCCGCGCCAGCGCCTCGAACGGCGCACAGGTGCGCCGGCACCACTGCAGCGGCGCCACCCACTCCGTGCTGATGCTCAGCATGCCGCTCTCGGCCTTGCTGAAGTCCAGCGTGCGTGACAGCAGTTCGAGCAGGCCGTCGCCCGAGTGACGGATGGCGTCGATCAGGCGGTGCTCGTCGGGGTCGGCGCGCCGCCGGCCGAGCAGCGACGCGGCCGAAACCATCGCGGCCAGCGGATTGCGCACCTCGTGCCCGAGCGAGGCGATGAAGCGGCTCTTGGCCTCGGAGCTTTCGCGCTCGCGCTCCAGTGCCGCGGCCAGCCCCTGCTCGGCGGCGCGGCGCTGCGCCACCTCCACCTGCAGGCGACGCTGCGAGCGCCGCACCAGAAGTGCGGCCAGCGCCGCCACCAGCAGCACCGCCACGGCGATGCGCACGATCTCGGCCGTGGACCAGCCGGGCCGGTACTCGGCCGTCAGCCAGCGGCTGCGGATCGGGCTGCGCTCGTTCTCGCTCAGCGAGTCCAGCGCCTTGCCGAGGATCACCGCCAGCTCCGGGTTGCTGCGCGGCACCGCGAAGTAGAGCTCGCTGTCGCCGTTGGCCACCATGCCGCTGATCGTCAGCTCGCCGGGATGATCACGCTGCACCAGCTGCGACATGACCTGGAAGTTGCCCATCGCCGCCGCCGCAGTGCCGCTGCGCACGCTGGCCAGCGCCTCGCTGAGCGTGGCGTGGGGCTGCAGCCGGATCCCGGGATAGGCGCGCCGGATCATCGGCAACAGGAAGTGGCGCGACTGCACGGCCAGCGTGCGGCCGCCGAGGTCACCCAGCTCGAACGGTCCGCGCTCGCCGCGCCGCGTCACCAGCGCGGTAGGGCTGGAGTTCCACGGGCCGACGAACAGCAGGCTGTCGTCACGCACCTCGTTGCGCGCCACGGCGACGGCAACGTCGATCTGGCCGGCCTCGAGTGCGGTGAGCGTCTGCGCCCAGGTGCCGCCGCGGGTAGACGACACGCCCATGCCGACGCGGCGCAGCGCCTCGCCGAGCAGTTCTGCCCCCATGCCGCGCATCTGCCCGCCCTGCTCGAGCGAGTAGGGCGAGAAGGCGCTGTCGTAGCCGACACGCAGTTCGGGATGGCTGCGCACCCACTCGCGCTGCGCGTCATTGAGCAGCGCCGTCGAGGCATCGACGCCGAGGAAGTGGCGCACCGGCATCCAGCGGTCGAGGATGGCGCGATGCTCGTCCTCGCTGACGCTGCGCAGCGCCTTGGTGATGAGGCCGTGCAGAACGGTGTCGGCGGGCGCCACGCCCATCGCGTAGACCGCCGGCCCGCCGTCGGCGAAGCCGCGGATCGCGAGGTTGGTCAGCAGGTTCGCCTCGATCGTGTAGGCGGTGATCGGCAACTGGCCGATCCGCATGTCGGCGCGGCCGTCGGCGACGGCTCGCAGTTCGTCCAGCGGGGTCGGCACGCGCACCAACTGCGCGCGCGGGTAACGGCGGATCAGGTAGGCCTCGAAGGCCGAGCCCGGCGTGACGGCGACCCGCTGACCGGCCAGTCCATCGGCGGTCGAGAAGGCCACGCGGTCGCGCCGCGTCACCCACACCGCCGGCACGCGGAAGTACGGCGGCGTGGCCCGCGCGACACGCTGCACCGGGTCGCCGTCGAGCAGCAGCGGCAGCAGCCGCGCGTGTCCCTGCTCGAAGGCGGCGTCGCGCTGCGCGAGCGTCGGCGCGGTGAGCGGGCGCAGCTTCAGGCCGGTGCGCCCTTCGATCAGCCGCAGGTAGTCGGCGACGATGCCGTCCAGCCGGCCCTGCTCATCGAAGATCTGCAGCGGCGCGATGGTGATGCCGTGGAAGGCGACCTTCAACTCGGGGTGGGCAGCGACGTAAGCCTGCTCGATCTCGTCCAGCGGCAGCCCGGCCGCCTGCGCCGGCAGCGTCGACAGTGCGCCCAACCCAAGCAGGATCGCTCGCGCTGCGCGCACGCAGCCGGCCCCCCAGGCATGACGGAATCCGTTCATTCGGCCCCACCGCGTCCAGTTCATCCAGGCACTGGATCAATCGATCATAAAGTGACATTCGCCGGCGCCGGTCCGGCCAGCGCCTGCACAGCCGGGCGTTCGGGATGGATTCGTGGAGGATTGCCGCGGATGGCGCCAGCCCGGCGCGGGCGCGTCAGCGGCGAAGCTGCGGGAACGGCGCCGCCGGCTCCACGGGTTCGTGCGGCGGCACCGTGTCCTCGAACCCCGAGGAGTGGAAGTTGGTGCCCGGGCCCTGCCCGTGCCAGGTGGAGGGCCCCTCGTGCCGGCGCTCACGCCACCAGATGAGGCCACGGTCGACCACCAGCCACGCTACGACGGCACCGATGACGACGATGAGTGCAGTGATCATGCGCATTCCCCCGCGAACTGTGCGAATGTACGCAGTCGGCAGGCCGGCTTCAATGCGCCGCCCCCACGGATGAGGGCCGGCGCATCGGCCGCAACCCGGTGTGCGCGGCGGCGACCACGGCGCCGGTGAGCGAGCGCAGCACCTCGGCCTCGAGGCGCCAGTGCTGCCAGTACAGCGGCACCTCCAGCACCTGCCCCGGCGCCAGCTCGACCAGTTCGCCGTTGGCCAGCAGCGGCGCCACCAGGGCTTCCGGATTCATCCCCCAGCCCAGCCCGTGCAGCGCCGCGTGGATGAAGCCGTGCGTGCTCGGCACGCGGTGCTGTGGCGGCGCCAGGCGGCGCTTCGACAACTGGCGCAGGAAGCGGGCCTGCAACTGGTCCTTCTGGTTGAAGACGTTGCAGGGAGCGCGGGCCAGCGCCTCGTCGGTCGGGCCATCGGGGAGGTGCCGGCGCATGAAGTCGGGGCTGGCCACCGCGAGGTAGCGCATGCGGCCGAGCGGCTGAAC
>NZ_CALRZC010000257.1:0-11193 GCF_943372545.1 Variovorax sp. YR752
AAGCAGGACGTCGACTACTCGTTCCTCTTTGCCCGCGCCGACGGCGACCAACTCGCCCAGATCGGCAAGCTCCTCGAGACGCAGCGCATCCGGCCGGTGATCGACAGGGTGTTTCCTTTCGAGCAGGCCAAGGATGCACTGGACTACCTCGCCCAGGGACGAGCCAAGGGCAAGGTCGTCGTGCAGATGCGATAGCTGCCATCGAACAACGCGCGGGCGGAACACGCCATGTCACACACCCCCACAAGCACCGCTCTCGAAGCCGCCTCGTCCAGGAAGCACCATGTCCAAGCCCCGCCCGCCTGAGATCAACCTTCTGGCTCAGCCTTTGCGTCTTCCCAATGGTGGCGTGCTGCGCAATCGCCTGGCCAAGGCCTCGATGAGCGAGACGCTGGGCACCTACGACAACCATGCGACGCCCAAGCTCGTCGCGTTGTACCGACGTTGGGCGGCGTCAGGCATCGGCTTGCTGCTCACGGGCAATGTCATGATCGACCGGCGCGCACTGGGCGAGCCCGGCAATGTCGTGATCGAGGACGAGGCTGATCTGCCCATCCTGCGGCAATGGGCGCGCGCAGCAAGCGACCAGGGCGCGGCACTGTGGGTGCAGCTCAACCACCCCGGAAAGCAGTCGCCCAAGGGGTTGAATGCCAGCAACGTGGCGCCGTCCGCCATCCCGTTCCGCGAGGACATGGCGGCTTTCTTCGAGACCCCGCGCGAAGCCACTACCGCCGAGATCCAGGACATCATCCAGCGCTTCGGCCGCAGCGCGGCCATCTGCAAGGAGGCCGGCTTCAGCGGCGTGCAGATCCACGGTGCACACGGCTATCTCGTCAGCCAGTTCCTCTCACCGCATCACAACCAACGCACCGACGAATGGGGTGGCAGCCCGGAGAACCGGCGCCGCTTCGTGATGGCTGTCTACGCCGAGGTCCGCCGCCAGGTGGGTGCCGATTTTGCGGTGGGCATCAAGCTCAACTCGGCCGACTTCCAGCGCGGTGGCTTCACCGAAGAGGAGTCGATGGCCACCATCCAGGCACTCGCCGACGCCGGCATCGACCTGATCGAGATCTCGGGCGGCACCTACGAAGCGCCCGCGATGAGTGGTGCCTTCCAGCCAGCGCAGAAGGCGACGACGGTGGCGCGCGAAGCGTACTTCCTCGAGTTCGCGGAGAAGGTGCGCACGGCCGTGCGCGTGCCCCTGATGGTCACGGGCGGCTTCCGGACCGCTGAGGGCATGAATGCCGCGTTGCGTTCCGGTGCGCTCGACATCGTCGGCCTGGCGCGGCTGCTGGCCATCGACCCCGACGCCCCTGCCGCCTTGCTGCAAGGCCGCGACAGCCCGCAGCGTGTGCGGCCGATCACCACCGGGATCAAGCCTGTGGATCGCATGGGGCTCATGGAAGTCCTCTGGTACACGCGACAGCTCAGGCGCATCGCCGAGGGCGGCAACCCGCGTGCCAACGAAAGCGGCCTGGCTGCCTTCCTCAAGTCCCTGGTATCGACTCAATGGGGAACCTACAAGACCCGGCGCCTGCGAGCCTGAGTCGGCAACGGCCGCCATTCACCCACCATCCATCAAAGCGAAAACCTGAAAGCCCCTGCCATGCGCCACTCACTGAAAACCATCGCCCTGACGTCCGCCCTGGCCGCCCTGCCACTGCTGTCGTTCACATCCGCCGCGAGTGCTCAGCAATCCGGAGCCACGATGGCGAGCCCGCCACCTGCCGAGCAAGCGCAGGCTGCCCGTTGGGCGAACGTGCCAACCCAATCCATCACGGCCGGCGGCGTGGACTTCGCGTACCGCGAGCTGGGCAAGCATCATGGCGGCACACCGGTCGTGCTGCTGGTCCACCTGGCCGCCGTGCTGGACAACTGGGACCCGCGGATCGTCGACGGTCTCGCTGCGAAGCATCACGTCATCGCGTTCGACAACCGCGGCGTGGGCGCGTCGAGCGGATCACCGTGGAATTCGATGGAGCAGATGGCTGACGATGCCATCGCCTTCATCAAGGCCAAGGGCTTCAAGCAGGTGGACCTCTTCGGCTTCTCGATGGGCGGGATGGTCGCCCAGGAAGTCGTGCTGAAGGATCCGCAGCTCGTGCGCAAGATGATTCTTGCGGGAACCGGGCCTGCCGGTGGCGAAGGCATCAGCACCGTGGCCGGCGTGACCTTCTACGACATCCTGCGCGGCCTCTTCACCGGTCAGGATGCGAAGCAGTTCCTGTTCTTCACCCGAACGCCCGGCGGCATCGAGGCCGGCAAGGCGTTCCTGGAGCGCCTGAAGGAACGGTCGCAGAACCGTGACACGGAGATCACCGTGAGCGCGTTGTTCGCCCAACTGGAAGCCTTGCGCAGCTGGGGTCTGAAGGCACCGGCGAATCTGTCGGTCGTCAAGCAGCCCGTGCTGGTGGCCAACGGCGATGCCGACCGCATGGTGCCGACGACGAACACACACGACCTGGCTCGGCGCCTGCCCAACAGCACGCTGATCGTCTACCCCGACTCCGGCCATGGCGCCATCTTCCAGTTCCACGCCGACTTCGTGCCCAAGGCACTCGAGTTCCTGGCGCGATAGACCCTCCGCAGGAAGAACACGTCATGACCGACACCCACCTCACCGCCCCCACCCGCTTCGTCGACGTCGACGGCGACAGATTCGCCTATCGCCGCTGGGGCAACAGCACAACCGATCAGCCGCCGCTGTTCTTTCTTCAGCACTTCCGCGGCGGCATGGACCACTGGGACCCGCTCATGACGGATGGCCTGGCTGCCGGGCGCGAGGTGATCCTGTACAACGGCCGCGGTGTCGCGTCCTCCTCCGGCAAGCCGCGCACGCGCATCGAACACATGGCCGACGACGCGGCTGCGGTGATCCGTGCACTGGGTCTTCGCAAGGTCGACGTGCTGGGCTTCTCGCTCGGCGGCTATCAGGCGCAGGACCTGACGCGACGCCACCCTGATCTGGTGCGCAAGCTGATGCTGCTGGGCACCGGGCCGCGCGGTGGCAACCCTGATTCGGACCCCGGCGTGCTGGAACGGGCGCCACGGCCGGTTCCTACGGTGGATGACTTCCTGTTCCTGTTCTTCGGCCGCTCCGAGGCTGCGCAGCAGGCCGGGCGCGACTTCTGGCAACGCCGTCACCAGCGGGCGGACCAGGACCCGCCGAGTTCGCCTGAAGTGATCCAGGCCCAGATCGAATCGAACATGCACTACCTTCCGAAGCTGGACCCCAAGGATCCATTCGCGCATCTTCGCGAGATCAAGCAACCGACCTTCATCCTCAACGGCGTGGACGACGTGATGATCCCGACCATCAATTCCTGGTCCATGGCGCAG
Source organism: Variovorax sp. YR752 (assembly GCF_943372545.1). NCBI lineage: Bacteria > Pseudomonadati > Pseudomonadota > Betaproteobacteria > Burkholderiales > Comamonadaceae > Variovorax > Variovorax sp. YR752. Next base: position 3,340 of record NZ_CALRZC010000257.1, read on the forward strand.
AACATCCCGAATGCGCAGCTGTTCGTCTACCCGGATGCCGGCCACGCCGCGCAGTTTCAGTACCCCGGGCGCTTCCTGAAGCACGCGATCCAGTTTCTCGGCGAGTGATGATCATGCTGAAGTTCAAGTTCCTGCTGTGGATGATGCCCAGGCTTCTGCAAAGAGCCGTCAACACCAAGCCCGCCTGCGCGAAGTACGTGGCTGGCAAGACCCTGGAGTTCCAGATTCAGACGCTCGACAAGGTCGGGCGTCACTTCCGCATCCAGCACGGCAAAGTGACGTCCTTTGCCGGCCTGACCAAGACGCCGAAGTTCACGCTGACCTTCAGGAATGCGGACAGGGGCTTCAAGATCCTGTCTGCCAAGGATGGCAAGGAGGCCTTCCTGGCCGCCCTGCACGACGAGGACCTGTTCATCAGCGGCGACTTTGTCGAGGTGCTGTGGTTTCAGGGATTCACGGAGTACCTGCAACCCGGCAAGTAGGTCGTGCCGCTCGACCGCCTGGCGAGCCTGCTGGGTGCCAGGCCCTAGCCTCCTGCCTTGAAGACGCTCAGCAAAGCTTCGCCGGTGGCGACCAGCTTTTCTTCCTGCGACGCGACAGCGAAGAGTTCACAGGCCGTGAAGACCTGCGTCTTGCCCGCCCTGACGACCCTCGCCCGCGCGATGAAGTGCTCGCCCTGGGCCGGCCGCAGGCAGTTCACCGAGAAGTGCGCGGCCAGCACGCCGGGGCCGGCGACCGTCACGGCCGCAAAGCCGCAGGCGGTGTCGATCAGGGTCCCGATCAGCCCGGCGTGGAGGAAGCCGCTGTATTGCCCGAACTCGGCTCGCCAGGGCAGGATGAGTTCGACCTGCCCCGCTGATGCGGACTTCACCTCCAACCCACACCAGCGATTGAACGCGGCTGATTGATTGATGACGCGCAGTTGTGCGTGTACGTCTTGAACGTTCGTCATGGTGTCGCTCCTGCGCTGATCAAGGCCACATCAAAGGCTCAGGCGTGAAGCGCCGGGTCGTCGGTGTAGCCCTTCTCACCCGGCGTGTAGAAGGTGGTCCGAGTGGTCCAGCACATGGGCGTACATCAGGCCGAGTTGGGACAGTTCCGTGGTCAGCGCCAGATACTTGAGGAACTGCTCCAGCAGGTAGCCGTTGGCGGCGTGCAGTTCGACGCCGTCGAAGCCGGCCTCCATCGCCAGGCGGGCTGCCTGAACGTACTCACCCACGGCGGCCGCGATGTCGGCGGGCGTCATCGCGTGGGGCGACGTGTGCGGCTGGCTGCCTTGCGCATCGGTCCACATCTCACACGGGCAGGGTTCCACCGACGGCCCGAGCACCTCGGCACCGGCTGGCAGGTTGGCCCTTCAGCGCATTGGCGGTGTCGTCGTGGACCGCACGGCTGCGCGTCAGCGGCGACATCACCAGGCGGTTGGCCAGCTGGACCTTGCGCAGCTGGAAGGGTTCGAAGAGCACGGGGTGTCCTTGGAGTGATGGCCGATTGCCAGGTGGTGGCAGGCGGCGCGGGCCAGGCCTTGGCCTGGCCGCGTGCCTCAGGCCGATTGCGGCAGGTAGCTGGGGACGGGCGCAGTCATCCCCTGCTTGATCTGCTGCGTGAGCGCATCGGCCAGCACCTCGTGCTGCCCGGCCTCCAGCCCGTCGAGTGCACGGCTGACGATGTCGTCGGGGCTCGACTTCGGCGCGTCCAGGCCCCGCGTGAGGTCGGTGTCGACATAGGCCATGTGCAAGCCCAGCACCTGCGTGCGTTGTGCCGCCAACTCATGGCGCAGGGCATTGGTGAGCGACCACGCAGCGGCCTTGCTGGCCGAGTAGGCAGCGAGCTCTCCGCCGTTGACCCAGGACGCGATCGACAGCACGTTGAGCAGGCCACCGCCACCGTTGGCCTTGAGCACGGGGGCGAAGGCCTGGCTCACGCGCAGCATGGCAAAGAAGTTCGTCTCGAACAGGCGCCGCGTGGTGTCTTCGCTGTCGGCCAGCATGAAGCCGCCGGGCTGCGCGATGCCAGCGTTGTTGATCAGCAGCGTCACATCCGCCGCCTGCCGGGCGGCCGCCTGCACGTCGGCCGGCTGGTTGACGTCGAGCCGCAGCGCCTGCACCCCGGGCAAGGTCACGCTGGAAGGGTCACGCGCACCGGCGTACACCTTGCGCGCGCCGCGGGCCAGCAAGGCGCGGCAGAAGGCCAGGCCGATGCCGCGATTGGCGCCGGTGACGAGGACGGTGGCATTTTCAATGTTCATGGGGGTTCCTGACAGTGGAGAGAGGTCATGGGCTCGCGGCCGATCAGCGCACGGCCACCACCACCTTGCCCTTGGCGCGGCCGCCTTCGACGTGCGCCAGGGCTTCGTTGGTGGACTCGAACGGGTAGACCTTGTCGATCACCGGGTGGATCGCTCCCGCTTCGACCAGGCGGGTGATCTCACGCAGCTGCTTGCCTTCCGCACGCATGAAGAGAAAGCGGTAGTCGACGCCGCGGCTGCGCGCCTGGCGCCTGACGCCCATGCTGAGCAGCCACAGCGCCGCCCGCAGCATGGCCGGCGCAGCGATCTGCCGGCCGAAGGCCGGGTCCGGCGGACCGGAGATGGAGATCAGCTTGCCGCCGGGCTTGAGCACCCGCAGGGATTTCGTCAGTGTCTTGCCGTCCTGGCTGTTCAGGACCACATCCTGGTCGCGCAGCACACCCTCGAAGTCCTGCGTCTTGTAGTCGATGACGATGTCTGCGCCCAGGCGCCTGACCATGTCCACGTTGGCCGAGCTGGTGGTGGTGGCGACACGGGCACCGCGCTGCTTGGCGAGCTGGATCGCAAAGGTGCCCACACCGCCCGAACCGGCCTGGACGAAGACGCTCTGCCCCCGCTTCAAGGCGGCCATTTCCACCAGCGCCTGCCACGCCGTCAGGGCCACCAGCGGCAGCGAGGCCGCCTCGGCCATGGTCAGCGTCGTCGGCTTGAGCGCCAGGGACGACTCCTTGACCGGAACGAATTCGGCAAAGCTGCCGATGCGGAAATCATCAGCCCGCGCGTAGACCTCGTCACCGACCTTGAACTGCCGCACCCGCGCGCCGACCTTCACCACCACGCCGGCGACATCGTGGCCGAGCACGAGTGGCATGCCATAGCGCAGGATCAGCTTGAACTCGCCGCTCCTGATCTTGGCGTCGAGCAGGTTCACGCCGGCAGCGTGTACCTCCACCAGTGCCTCGTCGTCGCGCAACTCGGGCACGGGTACCTCGGTCAGTTGCAGCGCGCGCTGCTTGCCGTATCGGTCGAGCACGAAGGCTTTCATGCCGGTACCTCGGTGGACAAACGATCCGTCGACCGGCATACCCTGATTTGCATGATGTTCATCATATGTTTGTGCGAACGCGAGTGGCGATGGTGTGGATCAACCCTGCGCGGGAACAAGATGGGCCAGCGTGGCCTGGCAGATGGCGTCCGACAGGCCCGTTTCGTCGACGGCGCGGGCAAGCACCACGGCCCCGACCATGGTGGCCACGGTGACGAGCGCTTGCTCGTGGGCGCCCGGTTGCCCCCAGTCGGGCGACTGGCGTGCCACCAGGTCGACCATCTCCTTGATGCGGCGCGTGGCTGCGCGCCGGACCTCGGGCGCCTGGCGCGGCATCTCGGAGCCCAGCGCGGCTACCGGGCAACCGAACTCGGGATGGGCGATATGAGCCTGGGACAGATAGGCGCGCAACATGGCCGCCAAGGCCTGCGCGGGCGGCGCTTTGGCGACCGCATCGGCCGCCGCCGCCATCGACTCTGCACCGGCTCGGTCCGCGGCTTCGGCCAGCATGGCATCGCGTGACGCGAAGTGGGCGTAGAACGCCCCATGGGTGAGGCCGGCCTGCTTCATGATGTCGGCCACGCCGGTGCCGTCGTAGCCGGTCTTGCGGATCGCGCGTGCGGCCACCGCCACAATGCGCTCGTGCGACGCCTCCTTGGCAGCGGCCTTCGCGTTGGGTCTTGCCTGTCGCATGATGTTCATCATACAACTTGGACGGCAAGCGTGGCAAGGCTCGTCACCGCGTCGTCGGCAGCCCCTCGTGGCCCCAGCGCGTGACCCGCACGGCAAGCGCTGCTGCCAACCCGAACACGGCCATGCCCAGGGCGACCAGCGCGAAGACGGTCCAGGGCTCGGCCGATGTCTGCAGCAGCGTCCAGCCACCGATCGCCACGACCAGCAGCCGCAAGGTGCCAGCCAGCACCAGCCCCCCGACCTTGCCCGCGCCCAGCGCCGAGAAATACAGACTCAGGCCCAGCCCGAACAAGCCATAGACCGGCCCGGCCCAGAGGAAGTACAGCGCGGCCGATGCCTGCACGGCGGGGTCGCGCGTGAACAGGTCCACCCACAGCCCCGGCGCCAGCGCCGCGACCCCGCCCAGCAGGCCCAGCGTGGCCGTGGCAAGCAGCGCCGCAATCCACGCGACACGTTTGGCACGCGCCACCAGGCCAGCGCCGATGGCCATGCCCACCAGCGGCACCGACGCCACGCCGATGGCAAAGCTGATCGGTATGAGCAGGAACTCGAGCCGCGCGCCGATGCCATAGCCTGCCAGTGCCGTGGGCCCGAACTGCGCCACCAGTCGCGTGAGGATCAGCACCGTCAGCACCGTCTGCAGCGGTGAGATGCAGGCCAGCGCCCCCACCTTCAGGATGTCGCTCAGCAAGCCCCGCTGCAGCGGCGTGGCGCGAACCGCCAGGCTGAGCCTGGAGCGGCCGCTTTGCAGGTACCAGAACAGAAAGGCGGCGCCCGCGCTGAAGGCGATGACCTGCCCCGCCGCCACGCCGGCCATGCCGAGGCGAGGAAACGGCCCCCAGCCCAGGCCGAGCGTCCCGCCGATCAGCACCTGGGCGAGCGAGACCAGCAGGAAGGTCGCGGACGGCACCAGCATGTTGCCGGCGCCACGCAGCACCGAGGCGAAGGTGTTCATCAGCCAGACGCCGATCGAGCCGCAGAACGCCACGTTCGAATAGGCGATGGCCTGCGCCAGCGCCTCGCCGCGGCCACCCAGGCCGGCATAGATCGCCGGCCCCCAGGCCAGCATCAGCAGACCGTTCAAGCCGCCGGCGGCCAGGCCGATCCACAGCGCATGCACCGCCAGCGCGTTAGCACGCTCGGGCGCACCTGCGCCCAGCGCCCGGCTGATGGCGGCCGCCACGCCGCCGCCCATCGCGCCGCCAGACAGCATCATCTGCAGCATGACCATCGGGAACACCAGGGCCATGCCGGCCAGCGACGGCACGCCGAAACTACCGACATAGGCCGTCTCGGCCACGGTGGCCAGCGCAGTGGCCAGCATCGCCACCATGTTGGGCAGCGCAAAGCGCAGCAGCGCCGGCAGGATGGGTGCCGTCAGCAGCGATGGCGCGGGGGCTTGGCGCGGCATTGGGGACGGGGGAACAGCCGTGGCCGTCATGCGCCGCCCGCCTGCAACTGCACGTGCTGTGGATGGGGTTGGCGCGTCATCAAGCCGGGTCGTTGTGGTTCAGCGCCAGCAGGCGGTCGCGCACCGACTTCAGCAGCGTGTCGGACTTCTTCGGATCGGTCTGCACCCGTGCCAGCAGCACGGCGCCGACCATGGCGCTCACCGCCAGCATGGCGTCGCCTTCGTCCTGGCGATCCATCGAATTCGCCAGCTGCGCGACGAAGTCGTCGAGGTGCGCCGACATGACTTCGCGTGAAGCTGTGTCCGCGCGAGCAACGTCCGATGCCAGCGCCGCGATGGCGCAGCCGCTGGTGCGCGCATCCCGGTGCGCACGGCTGACGTAGCCCTTCACCCGCGTCTCGTAGCTGCGCGGGGCATCACCAGGCTTCGTGCCGGCGGTGGCAGACCTGGCGCCTTCGACCAGGGCCCGCTCCAGCGCCTGCGCCAGCAGGTCGGACCGGGAGGCGAAGTGGTTGTAGAAGCCGCCGTGCGTCAGGTTCACGCTGCGCATCAGCTTGCCGACGCTGACCGACTCCAGGCCCGTATCGCGCACCGCATCGGCCGCCTGGCGCAGGATGCGCTCGCGGCTGTGCGCCTTGTCGGCTTGTGAATGTCCCATGGTGGCTCTTGGCGTGTTGACCGTCTGGATTGTGATCATCATACTGCAGCATGATGGTCGTCATCCTGATGGCCCAAAGCGGACACCGAGGCCATGGACGCCAGCATCGACACGCCAAACACCGCGCCACTCACCTGGCACAAGTCGGCCTGCAACCTCTGCTACATCAACTGCGGCGTCGAGCTGGGCGTCAGCGGAGACGGCGCTGCACAGCGCATCGTCAAGGTGCGCGGCGACGCCGACAACCCGCGCTCGCAGGGCTACCTGTGCAACAAGGCCCAGGCCATCCCCAGCTATGTGCACCACCGTGACCGCCTGAGCACGCCGCTGCGCCGGCGCGCCGACGGCAGCCACGAGGCGATCGACTGGGACACCGCGGTCCGCGAGATCGCCGAGCGCCTGGGTGCGGTGGTGGCCGCCCACGGCGGCAAGACGGTGGCGGCCTTCGGCGGCGGCGGCCAGGGCAACCATGCGGGCGGCAGCTATGCCTTCGGCTTCCTGCGGGCGCTCGGGTCGCGCACGGTGTTCAACGCGCTGTCGCAGGAGAAGACCGGCGACTTCTGGCTCAACGGCCACCTCTTCGGCTCGCAGATGTGCCACACCGCCGAGGACATCCATCACTGCGACCTGCTGCTGGTGCTGGGCGCCAACCCGCGTCTGGCGCATGGCTTCACCAATGCGCGCGACCAGCTCAACGGACTGCGCAAGGACCCGCAGCGCAAGCTGATCGTGGTCGACCCCCGGCGCACGGAGACGGCCGAGATGGCCGACCTGCACATCGCCCTGCGGCCCGGCACAGACGCCTTCCTGCTCGGCGCGCTGCTGGCCGAGCTGATGCGCCGCCAGGCCTTCGACGAGGCCTTCCTGGCCGCGCACGCGGTGGGCGTGGACGAGGTGAAGGCGGCGCTGGCCGCGGTGCCCGTGGCCGAGTGGCTGGCGGCGGCCGACGTCGGTGCCGACGCCTTCGCGCAGCTGGTGCAGATGGTCATCGACGCCAAGGCCATGGTGGTGCGGGTGGAGCTCGGCATCCAGCAGGGGCTGAACTCGACGCTGAACTCCTACCTGGAGAAGCTGCTGTACCTGATGACCGGCCACTTCAGCCGCCCTGGCACGCACGGCCTGCACAGCTGGCTGGCGCCGCTGTGGGGCAACACGCCGGGCGCACGCCACTTCGCCACCCAGGCCGAGGTGATCTGCGGCCTGCTGTCGCCCAACGTGTTCCCCGATGCGGTGCTCAGCGACCACCCCGACCGCCTGCGCGTGTTGTGGGTGGACAGCGCCAACCCGGTGAACACCGCCGCCGACACCGCCCGCGTGCTGCAGGCGATGGCCGCGCTGGACCTGATGGTGGTGGTCGACGTGGCCTACACCGAGACCGCGGCGCAGGCCGACTACGTGCTGCCGGCGTCGTCGACCTTCGAGAAGTGCGAGTTCACGCTGTTCAACTTCGAGCTGCCGACCAACTACTTCCATGTGCGCGCGCCGGTGCTGCCGCCGCTGCCGGGCACGCTGCCCGAGCCCGAGATCTACGGCCGGCTGGCGCGCGCGATGGGCCTGATGGCCGATGACGCGGTGCTGGCTGCGCTGCGTGCGTCGGCCGGGGACCCCGTCCGCTTCGGCGCGGCGTTCGCCGGGGCGGCCGCGGCCGACAGGAACGTCGGCAAGCTGGCCGGCCAGGTGCTGTACGAGACCTTGGGGCCAGCCCTGCCAGACGGCACCGCGGCGGCCGCACCACTGTGGCAGGCCTGTCACCGCCTCGCGCGGCTGCGGCCGCAGGCCGTGCGCCAGGCGCTGCTGGC
>NZ_CALRZC010000258.1:0-11171 GCF_943372545.1 Variovorax sp. YR752
GTGGAACGGGTTGTAGAACAGGTTGCCGTAGCGCAGCGAGAACGCCGCCGTCCAGTCCAGGTGCGAGAAGATGCCGAAGGGCACCGCCTCGCTCCAGCTGCCCATCAGCAGCGGGCGGATGAAGCCGAGCACGAGGAACAGCCAGATCGCCGCGGCAAAGGCCCAGGCCACGTGCGTGCCCATGCCGAGTGCGCGGGCCCGGGTGTACATGCGCGCCCACCAGGTCAGCACCGAGATGGTCAGGAACAGGCCGGCAATCAGCCACCAGCCACCGTCGTTGATCGGTGGCAGCGACAGCCCGTAGGCCGGCGACGGCGGATCGAGCGAGAGCCAGAACAGCTGGCGGATGAACTGGATCGGATCCCAGTTCACCTGCGCGAGCATGTTGAAGCCGATGATGTTGAAGGCCAGCGTGCCGAAGATCAGCGACACCAGGCCCAGCGGGCCGAGGTAGATCGGGCCGATCTGCGCGTTGCCGAAGCGCCCGAGCAGGTGGAAGATCCACGGCTGCTCGCCGGTGCGCGGACTGTTGCGCGGGCCCAGCGGGATGCCAGGGCTCGCCGGCCCGGATACCTGCAGGCTCGTGAAGAGATTCTGATAGTCAGCCATGTTGGTCTCCGGGGTTCATTGCAGCGGCCACTGGCTCCAGATCGGCAGGTTCAGCCACCAGCCCCACCACTCGGGCCAGCCGCGCGTCCAGAACGGTCCGCTGATGACGATGCACACCGCGCTGAAGAACACGGCGGCCAGCGCGAGGAACAGGCCGAGGCGGTGGATGCCCAGCGTGCCGATCGAGTAGCCGATGGTGTCGCGGAAGAAGGTGTCCTCGTGCTCCGGCGACTTCACCTCCTCGCCGTCCTTCGGGTTCGTCGCCGACAGGATCAGCGCGCCGTGCAGCGACAGCGCGAAGGTGGTCGCGAAGAAGAAGCTGATCGCGATCATGTGCGCCGGGTTGTAGTGGAAGTGCAGGTACTGGTAGCCGACGTTGCTGACCCAGTCGAGGTGGCTGAAGATGCCGTAGGGGAAGCCGTGCCCCCAGGCGCCCATCAGCACCGGGCGGATCACGACCAGCGTGAAGTACGCGAAGATCGCGAAGCTGAAGGCGATCGGCACGTGGTAGCCCATGCCGAGCTTGCGGCAGATCTCCACCTCGCGCAGGGCCCAGGAGCCGAAGGCCCCGAGCGCGCAGACGGTGATGAGTTGCCACAGACCGCCTTCGAGCAGCGGCGCCATGCGCAGGCCGTAGGAGAGGTCCGGCGGCGCGATCGAGATCTGCCAGAGGTTCCAGGTCGGCCCCATGGCCGCACCCCAGAGGATCAGCGCCGTGCCGAGGAAGCTGAAGAAGAGCGTCGTGACGCCGAAGAATCCGACATAGAACGGCCCGACCCAGAAGTCGAACAGGTTCCCGCCGACCAGCGTGCCACCGCGCACCCGGTATTTCCGCTCGAAGCTCAACATGGCCATGGCCTGGTCCTCCGACCTCGTGTACTAGGGCGGCGCCGCGAAGGCGCCGGCCAGGCAGACGAGAGGAGCCGGTGCTGACGCCGCCGACTCCGCCCGCTGCACTGGGCTGCGTGCTACTTCGTCGTGATGGCGAGCGAAGCAACCGCCGTCGGCATCGGGGCGTTGGCAGACGCCACCGCGGCCTTCTTCGGGCCGTCGAGCCAGTTGAACTTGTTCGTGCTGAGCAGGATGAGGTGAATCATCACTGCGATACCGAACAGGAAGACCCCCTGGGCAACCATCGCCCGGAGAGGATCGAACAAACGCCAGATTCTCCACATGATTCCAAGCTCCTATGTGAGATGCGACATGAAGGTGTACACAGCCGCCTTGACGCCGCCGAACAGTGACTTGACGCCTTCTGCGCCCGGCAACCAGGCTCGCCAATGCCATCCCAGCAACTGCCCGGCGAGGGCGATCGCAAGAAACACGATGAAGCTCGCTGCGAAGACCAGGTAATAACTGCGATACCTGCTCGCCGCGTCGTGCTCGTGATGTGCACCTTGGGTATGGACCATGGCAATTCCCTTCACTGGGTCAGTGCGTCAGACGTTTCAGAGCCAGGGGCGCCAGGCCCAGACGAGCACGTGCGCGACGACGGCAACCGCCGTGAAGCCCACGAACCCCTGGACCCAGAACCGATGGAACTCCTGGGCCTCTTCGTCGGTCAGGCCCGAGATCGAGCCCTTTCTTTCAGCCATGGGATAACTCCTTCAGCTTGGCCTTGCGGCCAGCCGCGCGCGATGCCTGCGCGACAGAGGCGGTCGCGGCAGGATGCCGCGGCGTCGGGTGCACGAGGTGCAGCGTCATGCCGGCACCCCCTGCGCAGAAACATTGCCCACCTGCGCCATGCGCTGCACGCTGATCCGCTCCTCGCCCAGGCGCCGCGCCTCGGACTCGGCACGGTCGCGCAGCCGCTTGGCGGCGGAGATGCGCACCAGCACCGGCTGCGTCTCGACGAGGTCATCGAGCAGCGCCTTGGCGTCGTCGTCCCAGGGCAGTTCATTGACGTGCTTCGCTGGCGTGGCATCGACCTGGTCGAGCTCGGTACCCAGTGGAAGGATGTGGAACAGCGCATCGAACAGCGCGTTGCACACCTCCTGCACCACGTAGGTGGCGCCGGCATAGCCCATGAACGGCGTGCCGGTAGCGCGGCGGATGATCGCGCCGGGGAAGGAGGCCGGAACGAACGCCGGCTTCATCGGCCCGCGCGCGCCGACCTCGGCGAGGTACATGCGTTCGTTGAAGCTGCCGAACATGATCAGCGGCGTCTTCTCACGCACCAGCCGGCGCACCTCGGCGTTGTCGGTCTTCGTGCCGGCGGTGCGCGAAACGGCGAACTGGCACGGCAGGCCGAGTTCGTCCTCGAGGAAGTGGCGCAGGCCGCGGGCGTAGGTCTCGCCGGCCACGACCGCGAAGCTGGCGGTGGCGAAGAAGTCCTGCGTGACCGAGCGCCACAGGTCCCACACCGGCTTGATGGTGGTGTGCTTCTCGCGCTCGATGAAGGGCTCGGGGTCGAGGTTCAGCAGCCGGCCCAGTTCGCGCAGGAAGGCGGTGGTGCTGTGCAGGCCGATCGGCGCCTGCAGGTACGGGCGCTCCAGCGCCTCGCACAGCATGCGGCCGAATTCGCGGTACATGCAGATGTTGGCGTCGGCCTCGACCAGGCGCGACACGTCGGCCAGGTGGCTGCCGAGCGGGAACACCATGTTCACCTCGGCGCCGATGCCCTGCACCAGGCGGCGGATCTCGGCCAGGTCACTCGGCGAATTGAAGGTGCCGTAGCAGGGGCCGATGATGTTCACGCGCGGCTTCTCGCCGGCAGGCCGTTCCGCGAAGGGCGTGCGCTGCGGCACCTTGCGCAGGCCGTACTCGGTCCACAGCCAGAACATCGCGCGGTTGGCGCACTGCCACTGGTCTTCGTCGATGGTGCGCGGCAGGAAGCGCGCGATCGTCGTGCCTTCGGGCGTGACGCCGCCGCCGATCATCTCGGCGATCGAGCCGGTGACGACGACGCTGGGCAGGTCCGGGTCGAGCGCCGCATGGGCGCGCTTCATCGAGCCTTCGGTACCCTCGCGGCCGAGCTGCTCTTCGGCCAGGCCGGTGACGACGATCGGCAGCTCGTGCGGCGGCAGCGCGTCGGTGTAGTGCAGCACGCTGGTCACCGGCAGGTTCTCGCAGCCCACCGGGCCGTCGATCACCACCTGCAGGCCCTTGATCGCGGTGAAGACGTAGACGGCGCCCCAGTAGCCGCCGGCGCGGTCGTGGTCGAGCACAAAGTTGAGCGGGGCTGCAGGGCCCGCACGGCCGCCCGAAGGGCCCTGCGCGCCCCCTTGGGGGGCCGCGAGCGCAGCGAGCTTGGGGGCTCCATCGCTCATCAGATCATCTCCTCGGCCTTGCGGCGCCTCTGGATTCGGATGACCTGGCGGCGCGTCTCGGCGCGGAACTCGGGGCGCAGCACCGGCTGGCTTTCCCACACACCCGCGCGGTCGCCGCCGCCGACGTCGCCGAAGAACTCGCGCATCGCCTCGAAGCGGCCCTTGTTGGCGATCGCCGCATTGACCACCTGGGCCAGCGAGCCGGCGCCGGCCGGGCCCATCAAGGGGCGGGCCGAGATCAGGTTGGTGAAGTACAGCGCGGGAATCGTCGCTTCCTTGGCCGCCTGCACCACCGGCGTGGTGCCGATGGCGAGGTCGGGGCGGAACTCGCGCACCGCGGCGATGTCCTGCTCGAGCGAGGCCCGGTATTGCACACGCACGCCGCGGGCCTTCAGCCACTCGAGATCCGGCGCACTCCACGGCGTGGCCGGGCAGGCGCTGCCGACGTAGGGCACCTCGGCGCCGCTCTCGATCAGCAGTCGGGCGACCAGCAGTTCGGAGCCTTCGTAGCCGCTGACGGTGATGCGGCCCTTGACCGGCATGCGCGCGAGCGCCGCCTTGATCGCGGGCAGCCACTTGTTCTTTGCCGCATCGATGTGCGCCTGCGAGATGTTCGTCGCCTGGCCGATGGCCTGCAGCCAGGCCTCGGTGCCGTCGTAGCCGACCGGGGCCGATGCAACGATCGGTCGACGTGCCGTCTGGAACTCGCGCACGCTGGCGGTGTAGAAGGGATGGATCGCTGCCACTGCGGCGCAATCCAGCGCGGCATACAGCTCGCGCCACTCGCGCGTCGGCACCACGGGCCCGGCCGCCAGGCCCATCGGCTCCAGCAGCATGCCGATGCCCACCGGGTCGGCCGGGAACATCTCGCCGAGCAGCGTGATCGTCGGCCTGCTCGACACGCCGCCGCGTGGCGCCGTCACCGGGCCGGCTTCGGCCTCGGTGCGTGCGTACTTGAGCATCGCGCCGGCGAGCACGTCCTTGGCCTCGGCATGCGTGGGCACGCCGAAGCCCGGCACGTCGATGCCGATGATGCGCACGCCGTTGATCTCCTTCGGCAGCAACTGCAGCGGCACGCCGCTGGCCGTGGGCACGCACAGGTTGATGATGACGACGGCGTCGTACTTGTCGGGGTCGGCTTCGCGGTAGACCGCGTCGCGGATGTCCTCGAACAACTTGCCGGTGACCAGCGATTCGCTGTTGAAGGGCACGTAGCCGACGCTGCGCTTGGCGCCGTAGAAGTGCGAGGTGAAGGTCAGGCCGTAGACGCAGCAGGCCGAGCCCGACAGGATGGTCGAGGTGCGGCGCATGCGCAGGCCGACGCGCAGCGCGCCGAAGGCCGGGCACATGCTCTGCGGCTGGTCGTGCGGGCCTGCGCCTTCGGGCAGCGGGTAGTCACGGGCGTACTGCGCCAGCGTCTCGCTCTTGCCAGCCGACTGCGCGGCGGCGAGCATCTTGTCGCGGCCGGTGTGGCAGCCGACACCGTCGCCTTCGAGGGCGGCAGGGTTCGCGACGTCCGGTGCGGCACTCATGGTCGTTCCGTTCAGGCGGCGTCGTAGACGACTTCGAGCGTCGGCTTGAGCAGCTCGTGCTTGCCGACCATGTCGAAGGTGGTCGCCGGCTCCATCTTGAAGTCGCGCCCGGTCACCTCGGCGGAGAACAGGCCGAGCAGCTGGTCCTGCGTCTGCGGCTTCGGGCGCACCGGCGGCGCCACCGCCACGTTGGTGGCCAGCTCCTCGAACAGCGGCGCCCACTGCGTGCCGGGGCGGCCGATGATCTCGTAGCTGGCGCTCTTGCGGCGGATGTCCTCGTTGGCAGGAATCGTCGCCAGCACCGGGATGCCGGCATGTTCGGCGAACAGCGCGGCCTCGCCGGTGCCGTCGTCGCGGTTGATCACCATGCCGGCCACGCCGACGTTGCCGCCGAGCTTGCGGAAGTACTCGACCGCGCTGCAGACGTTGTTGGCGACGTACAGCGACTGCAAGTCGTTGCTGGCCACGACGATGACCTTCTGGCACATGTCGCGTGCGATCGGCAGGCCGAAGCCGCCGCAGACCACGTCGCCGAGAAAGTCGAGCAGCACGTAGTCGAAGCCCCAGTCGTGGAAGCCGAGCTTCTCCAGCGTCTCGAAGCCGTGGATGATGCCGCGCCCGCCGCAGCCGCGGCCGACCTCGGGGCCGCCGAGTTCCATCGCGTAGACGCCGTCGCGCTTGAAGCAGACATCGCCGATCGCCACCGCCTCGCCGGCCAGCTTCTTCTTGCTGCTGGTCTCGATGATGGTCGGGCAGGCCTTGCCGCCGAACAGCAGGCTGGTGGTGTCGCTCTTCGGGTCGCAGCCGATCAGCAGCACCTTCTTGCCCTGCTGCGCCATCATGTAGCTCAGGTTGGCCAGCGTGAAGCTCTTGCCGATGCCGCCCTTGCCGTAGATGGCGATGATCTGCGTCGTCTTCGCGGCCGGCGAGGTGTGCACCGGATCGGGTTCGATGGCGGCCTCGGCCTTGAGGCGCTCGTCGCGCATGAAGATGACCGGATTGGTGGGCGCGTTCATTGGCAGTGTCTCCAGTCGAGGACCATCTTCAGACAGCCCGCATCGCCGAAGGCAGTGCGGTAGGCGGTGTCGGCCTGCATCGGCTCGGCGTGGTGGGTGATCAGGCCGTCGAGCGACAGCACGCCGCTCTCGGCCAGTTCCTTCACAGCGAGCAGGTCGGGCTTCTTGAACTCGGCGGCACAGCGGATCTGCGCTTCGCGCATGAAGGCCGGCGCGAAGGCGAAGGCGATCGGCTCGGTGTAGAAGCCGGCCAGCACGATCTCGCCGCCGGGGGCGAGCCGCGCGACCAGGCTGTCGAGGATGCGCGCATCGCCGCTGACGTCGTAGATCGCGCGGTAGTCGCGGCGCACGTCGTCCTCGGGCTTGATGACCGGGTAGCCTTCGGCACCGCTGGTGCGCATCGGGTTGGTTTCCCACACCGTGGGCGGCGCGAAGCCGGCCACCACCACCATGCGGGCCAGCAGTCGGCCGAGCACGCCGTGACCGACGATCAGGTCCGGCGCGATGATCGGGTTGCGCTTGCCGGCACCCGACACCGAGTGGTAGGCCGTGGCCGCCAGGGCCAGCAGCACGCTCTTGTCGCCCAACGTGTCCGACACCGGTGTGATGCGCGAGTCGCTGACCACCACCCGCGAGGCCGCACCGCCGAACAGGCCGCGCACCTCGCCGTAGCAACGCGCGCCGGGAACGAACACCCGCTCGCCGACGCGGTGCCGCGCACGCCGGCCGGCCTCGACGATGTGCCCGACAGACTCGTAGCCCGGCACCAGCGGGTAGCCCATGCCCGGGAAGGTGGGCATGCGGCCGTTCCACAGCAGCTTCTCGGTGCCGGTGCTGATGCCGCTGTACTCGATGTCGACGATCACGTCATCGTCGGCCGGCGGCGTCAGGTCGAGGCGGCTGAGCATCAGGTGCTCAGGCTGCGCGAGGACGATGGCCGTGGTGTTCATTCGAGGACTCCGACCCCGTTGGCGCGCCCGCGGCGCACCTGATTGGGGAGTGATAGTGTCATCCTACGCTGACACTTTTGAATGTCAATCTGTGTTTTCATGCGTTGAGCCAGATCAGGCGCCGGCGCAACGGGCGACGATCAGGCCGGCCTGCAGCGGCAGGCGCGTTGGCACCGGCCGGATGCGGTCGAAACCGGCCGCTGACAGCATTTCTGCCAGGCGCTGAGCGCTGCGCGAGCGGCCCGAACCCATCGCCATCAGGTAGAAGCCGAAGTAGGCGTCACCCATCGGTTCGGCGCCCCTGGTGCCGGCCATCGGCTCGGCAACGAGCAGCGTGCCGTCGGGCGGCAGCGCGGCGCGCACGGCGCGCAGGATGCGCATCGCGTTGTCGTCGTGGTGGTCGAACATCACGCGCACGAGCGAGGCCACGTCGGCGCCGCGCGGCAGCGGGCGGTTGAGGAAGTCGCCACCGATCGCCTCGGCGCGCCCGGCCAGGCCGGCGTCCGCGAAGCGCTCGCGGGCACGATCGGCCACCGCGGGCAGGTCGAGCAGCATCAGCTTCAGCGCCGGGGCGCGCTTCGCCGCGGCGCAGAGGAAGACGCCCTCCCCGCCGCCCACGTCGAGCAGGCAGCGGTGCCGCGCGATCGGGTAGGCGTCGAGCACCTGATCGGCGATCAGCGGCTGCGAGGCCGCCATCAAGGCCGAGTAGTCGGCCACCCGCTGCGCGCCGAGTTCACCGGCCGCATCGTTGTCGGCATAGGCCCAGTAGCGGCCCAGTTCGGTCGCCGGCCGCTCGCCGCGCAGCAGCGCGACCGGGTCGCCGAGGTCGCGGTACAGGCAGGCGTGGTGCTCGATCATCGCCTGCAGCGGCGCATTGCCGACCAGCACGGCGCCGAGCGACCCGAGCGCCCAGGCCTCGCCGCGCCGCTCGACCAGTTCGAGCGCCTGTGCGGCAGCCAGCAGTCGCAGCGCGTGCGGCTCGGCCAGATCGAGCCGCCGGCACAGCGCGGCGGTGGATTGCGGCCCTTCGGCGAGCAGTTCGAACAGTTGCAGCCGCACGCAGGCGAGCAGCACCTGCGAGTAGACGAAGCCGGCCATCAGGTCGAACAGATCGCGCGCACGGCGACGCGCCAGCGGGCGCGTCAGCGGGAAGGCGGCGGCGGCACGCTGGAATCGTGCATCGCCGAGCAGGCGGTCACGCCAGACACGCCACTGCTGCCACCACGGCGCGCCGCTGTCGTTCGACGCCGGCACGGCCGCGGCAAGCTTCGGGTTCACCGAAGCGCCTCCTGCAGCAGCGCCGGCGAGCGCGCGGCATGGGCCGTGGTCATCTCCAGCGGCACCAGGCGGCGGGCCTCGGCGCGCACCAGCGCGCGCAGCGCGTTCGCACCTCGACAGTCGGGGATGGCCTCGATGCAGCCGCGCACCAGCGCATCGAACTGGCGCAGCGCGCCGTCGAGGCCGAACTCGGTGGCCGAGCTCGGGCGACCATGCGCCACGTCCTGCCCGGTCGGCTTGCCGATGGCCTGCGGCTCGGCGATCACGTCGCGGATGTCGTCGGCCACCTGGTAGGCCTCGCCGAGGCAGTCGCCGAAGACCAGCCAGGGCGACGGCGACGCGCCGGCTGACGCGGCGCCGGCCGCTGCAGCGGCAGCGAACAGTGCGCCGGTCTTGGCCCGTTGATAGTCGCGCAGCACCGGGCGCGGTTCGCATTCCCAGGCCTGGCCGGCGGCGATGCCGTGCGGCATCGCGACGCCGGTGGCCACATGCCCGAGAACGCGCGCGATGCGCGCCGGCTGCACCGAGTCGCAATCGGCAAGCTGCTGGAAGGCCAGCACGATCAGCGCGTCGCCGGCCAGCACCGCGAGGCGCTCGCCGTAGGCCGCATGCACCGAGGGGCGGCCGCGCCGCTCGGCGGCGTTGTCGAAGCAAGGCAGGTCGTCGTGAACCAGCGAGGCGCAGTGCAGCAGTTCGATCGCTGCGGCCGCGGCATCGGTCAGCGCCGGATCGTCGTCGCCACAGGCCAGGGCGACGGCCACGCAGAGCTGCGGGCGGATGCGCGCGCCCGGCGGGAACACCGAGTGGCGGATCGCCGCGGCCAGCCGGGGAGGCCCGCCACGCCCCTCGCCGCTGGCCACGGCCGCTGCAAGAGCGCCTTCGATCCGGTGCGTCGCGTCCATGGGCGCCCTCCCGCACTGCGCTCGGCCGACGGCCGGGTGTCAACTGATGTTATCGCAGCGATGTGTCAATCAGAATAGACACTTGAGCGATCTGCGTCAACAGCGCCAACCCGTGGCGCCGCGGCCGCTCACAAGGCCGCCTCGATCAGGGTGGCCACCCGTTGCGGCTGCTCCTCGTGGGCGAGGTGGCCGAGGGCGGGCAGTACGGTCACCGCCGCACCGGGAATGCGGCTCGCTGCCTGCCAGGCGAGGTCGGGCGGCAGCGTGCGGTCGCGCTCACCGACGATCAGATGCAGCGGCGTCGTGAGCTGCGGCAGACGCCGCGCCAGCACGGCGAGGTCCCAGCCGGCCATCATGGCCAGCGCAGCGGCGACATGCGGCGGGCTGGCCACCACCCGGCGATACAGCTCGCGCCCGCGGGGCTCGATCGACGAGCCGGTGCCGTCGAGCAGGCGCTCGAGCATGCCCGGCCACCCGGCGCTCCAGGAGAACAAGCGCGGCACGAGCGGGTTGAGCACCAGCGTGCGCGCCATCGGCGAGAAGACCGCGCCGGCCACACCCGGCAGGGGCAGCAGGGCAGCGTTCAGACCGAGCGCGGCCCGCGGCGCCGCGAGCCCCTCGAGACACATCTGTACCGCCACCGCCGCACCGGCACTGTGGCCGACGATCAGGTCGGGCGCGACACGCGCTTCACGAAGCAGCGCAGCAACGGCCCGTGCCATGCCAGGCAGGGTGAACGCCGCACGATCCGCAGGCCAGCCGCTGAAACCGTGGCCCGGCAGGTCCGGTGAGATCACCCGGCAGCGTTCGGCGAGCAGCGGCAGCAGATCGCGCCACGAGTGCGTGGTGGCACCAGTGCCGTGCAGCAGCACGACCGTGGGGTGGGATGGATCACCCGCGCACTGCAGGTGCCAGCGCAGGCCACCGGCCTCGACGAAACGGCTGGCCTCATGGTTCGGCCAGTCGCGGCCGTCGTGATCCCAATCGAGCGCGCTGGCCATCCGCCCTGCCCGGCCGGCGCTCAGCGACCGGCAGCGCCGCGCACCACCGCCTGCACGGCCTGGTTGAGCGTGTCGGCTCGGGCGTGCGGCAGCGGCAGGTAGAGCGCAGCCATGCGCTGCGCGAGCGCACGGGCCCGTGGCTCGGGCCGCGCGGAGGTGTCGACCACGACGGCGGCGACGGCACTGCCGCGCCAGCGTTCCGCGGACTTCAGCGCGTCCTGCTCGGCGCGCGCCCGATCGGCTTGCCCATCGCGGCCGATGTTGGCGCGGCCATCGGTCAGCAGCACCACCAGCGGCGTGTCGCCGCGCCGCACGATGCCTTCGGCCAGCGCCCAGGCCGCATCCAGCCCGGCGGCCAGTGGCGTGCCGCCGCCGCCCGGCAAGCCGGCCAGCGAACGTTTCGCGCGCACCAGCGAGCGCGTCGGCGGCAGCAACAGTTCGGCGCCGGGCCCGCGGAACGCGAGCACCGCGACCTGGTCGCGCCGCACGTAGCAGTCGGCCAGCAGCAATTCGACGGCACCCTTGGCCTCGGCCAGGCGGTGCAGTGCCGACGACCCGGACGCATCGATCGCGAAGATCGTCGTCGTGCGTGTCTTCTGCTTGTAGCGCGTGAC